>CAVZNE010000144.1:0-14576 GCA_963776445.1 Terriglobales bacterium | reverse complement strand
GACCAATTGCCAAAGATCTTGGCCCCTCACTCATCAAGCACGACAAGGCGCAGCGGGTTCTGCAGTTCCGTTCGACAGCGCACCGCATCTACGCCGGCCTGCCCCCGGCCGACCGCGCACGGTTCGACGACTACGCACGCGGCGTCAACCTGTTCATCGACCAGCATCCGCATTCGCTACCCGCCGAGTTCAGGCTGTTGTTCTACCGGCCCCAGCCCTGGAGCGGCGAGGATTCGGTGGCCGTGGGCCTGATGATCGTGCAGATGCTCGACATGCACTGGGATGTCAAGCTGAGCCACGAGCTGATCGCGGCCCGGCTGCACAATCCCAAGCTCGAGGACGATCTCTATCCGGTCGGCTCGTGGCGCGACCACCCGCCCACGGGCGTCCAGGTAGACCTGACCCAGCCGCACCCCATGCCGCCCCCAATCACTGACAACGACGACGAAGAGGAGCGCACCGAGACCCTGCTTGGCCTTCCCGGCGCACTCGACGTCCCGCCAGCTTTTCGCGAGTTGCTGGGTCTGCCCTCCTGCGCCGATTGCGCCGCAGGGTCGAATAACTGGGTCGTCGACGGACACCACACGGCCAGCGGCAAGCCGCTGCTCTCGAACGACATGCACCTGGGCCTGACCGAGCCCAACATCTGGTTCATGGCCGACCTGAGCGCGCCGGGCTACCACGCCGCCGGAGTCACGCTGCCGGGCATGCCGTTTGTCATCGCCGGGCACAACGAGCATGTGGCCTGGGGCTTTACCGCGCTCTATGCCGACGTGCAGGACCTCTACGTGGAGAAGCTCGACGGCCACGGCAACTACAAGGCCGCCGACGGTTCGTGGAAGCCTCTGGCCGTGGATCGCGAAGTGATCCATGTGCGCGGAGGCAAGGACGTGACCGTCGATGTGCAGTCCACCGCCCACGGGCCGCTGCTCAACCCCATCCTCGCCAAAGAATCCCGCCCCATCGCCCTGAAGTGGACGCTCTACGACCCTGCGCTGACCGCGCTGCCGCTTTACCAGATGAATGTGGCCAGCAACTGGACGGAGTTTGCGGCGGTGATGAGCACCTGGTCCTGGCCTACGCAGAACGTGGTCTACTCCGACGATCAGGGGCACATCGCCTACCAGGCAGTGGGCAGGGTTCCGCTGCGTCCGGCGGGCCTGCAGGGCATGCCCATCCAGGATGCGGCGCACGAGTGGCAGGGCTATATCCCCTTTGAAGCGATGCCCAATGCTCTCGACCCAACCTCCGGCTTTGTGGCCACCGCCAACTCCCGCGTCACCACCCCAAGCTCTCCTTTCCCGCTCTCTCTGGAGTGGGTGGATCCGTACCGCGCCGAGCGCATCTACAAGGCGCTGCAAGGCCGCGATCAGTTCAGGCCGAAAGACATGCTGGCGGTGCAAACCGATGTGTATAGCGAAGTGGACCAGGAACTGGGGCATCGCTTTGCCTACGCCATTGACCACGCCGACGGAGCCGATGACCGCTTGCGCAAGGCGGCCGACCTGATGCGCAGTTGGGATGGGCGGCTGACCACCGACTCCGCCGCCGCCTCCATCGTGACCCAGGCCCGCCTCGCCTTCTGGCCGCTGATCCTCGTACCCAAACTGGGCAAGGAGGCCGAGGACTACCGCTGGTCCGAGTCCAATTTCGCCGAAGAAGAGATCATCATGCACGCCAGCCCCGACTGGCTGCCGCCCGCCTACAAGAACTGGGACAATCTGCTGACCGACGCCGTCCGCAAGGGCATGGCCGCCGGCAAGGCTCCCGCCGATGTGGCCCAGTGGAGCTATGGCAGTTGGCACCAGGTCGATATCGAGCATCCGCTGGCCGGATTCCTGCCCCTGCTGGGCCGCATGGTCGGCACCGGCGCGCAGCCGCAGAGCGGCGACACCACCACCGTGAAGCAGGTGGGCCGCGCTTTCGGCCCTTCGCAACGCTTCACCATGGACTGGAGCAACATCGACGGCTCTACTGAAAATATTGTTCTGGGTGAAAGCGGCAACCCGCTCAGCCCCTACTTCCGCGACCAGTGGAACGACTGGTACGGCGGCACGACGTTCGCCTTCCCGTTCACCTCCGCCGCGGTCAACGCCGTGGCCAAGCACACGTTGCGCCTGCTGCCATGAAAAAACAGGGATTAGGGATCAGGGATCAGGGATCAGGGAAAGCTGCGCCCGGGAGGCGACTTATCGACTGGGTGCCCCCGGTCTCGCTTTTGAGACCGGGGATAGCAGTACGCTGGCCCCGCCTCATCGGCCCCGGCCTCATCCTCTTGGCGGCGCTCGTGGCGCTGGCTCCGCAACTGATTCGCGGTAACTCCTGCGGCCACGACTTCGATTTCCACCTCCTCTCCTGGCTCGACGTGCAGCAGAGCTGGCGGCACGGACTCTTCTATCCGCACTGGGCGCCCAGCGCCAACTTCGGGGCCGGAGAGCCGCGCTTCGTCTTTTATCCTCCGCTGACCTGGATGCTGGGCGCGGCCCTGGGACTGGCGCTGCCCTGGCAGTTCGTTCCCATGGTGCTGACCTTCCTGCTGCTGGCAGGTACGGGACTGGCCACGCGAGCGCTGGCCCGGCAGGCGCTTTTAGACGGCGCGGCGACCCTGGCCGGCTGCGCGGCCCTGTTTTCCGGCTATGCCCTGTTCACCGCCTACGAGCGCTCGGCCTTTGGCGAGCTCTCCGGCGGCCTGTGGATTCCTCTCGTCCTGCTGCTGATCCTCCGCGACCGCCATTCCTCTGGCCCAACGGTCAGGCGCGCTCTGGACGGCTCCGCGCTGCCCTTGGCGCTGGTCATGGCTGGCGTGTGGCTGAGCAACGTCCCTCTGGGCGTGATGGCCAGTTACCTGTTGGCGACGGTGGCGCTGGCTGCTGCCCTGCTGAAGAAATCCTGGGCGCCCGTGCTGCGCGCTGCCCTCGGCGCAGCCTTGGGCATCGGCATTGCCGCCCTTTATCTGGTTCCCGCCATCGTGGAGCAGCGTTGGGTCGACATCCGCCAGGCCATCGACGATCCCGGCCTGCTGATCGAAAACAGTTGGATCTTCGCGCGCCACGCCAACCCGCTGCTGGAGTTGCACGACGTGGAGTTGCATCGCGTTTCGCTCATCGCTGTGGGCATGATTGCGGTGGCCCTGATTGGCGTGCTGGTCAGTTGGCTACGCCGCAGTTTGCCAGCCGACCACCGGTGGTGGCTCCCCCTGGCCCTGGTTCCGGTCGCGATCTTGTTCCTCCAGTTTCCGATTTCGCTGCCGGTGTGGAACCTGCTGCCCAAGCTGCGGTTCCTGCAATTCCCGTGGCGCTGGCTGGTCGCGCTGGAAGCTCCCATGGCTCTCTTCTTTGCCGCCGCTGTCTGGCCGGTCAAACGCTGGCAACGCGTGACCGTCGCGACCCTCTGCGCGGCCTTCTTCCTCACCGCAACAGTGGCCGCGGGGCGTCTCTTCTTTCAGGTCTGCGACGACGAGGACGCCGTGCAAGGCACGCTGGACGTCTACCGCTCTGGCGCGGGCTTTCTGGGGACCGACGAGTACGAGCCACCGGGGGCCGACGACACCATGGTCCCGAGCGGCCTTCCCGATTCCTGCCTGACCAGCAATCCAGCCGTCGTTCTTGGCAAAGGCGCAGAGGGAGTGCCTCCCGTCTGGAGCGCCGATCAGCACAGTTGCGAAGCCACCTTCACCGCGGTCCAAAATCAGGCCGAACATCTCCGCCTTCAGGCAGAAACCCGCCGCCCCGGCTTCCTGATCCTGCGCCGTCGCAGCTATCCCGCCTGGCGCGTCACGGTAAATGGCCAACTGCTGGCTTCCCTGCCACGCCGCGAGGACGGCCTGCTGGCCGTGCCCGTTCCCCAGGGGCCTGTAGACCTGGCCGTGGACTGGACCACCCCCCGCGATGTAATCGCCGGTCGCTGGTTGAGCGGGTTGGCCGTGCTGCTGCTCACAGGCCTTTGGTTTTGGGAGCGAAAGCTGGCCCGTTCTCGTCTATCATGAGAGAAATGTCTGCTGACGTGAAATCGCTGCTCCACGAAGGTGCGGAGCTTACGGACCGGACGCTGGAGCAGTTGCTCCCCAGTGTTGCGAACGTGCCTGCCTCGATCCACGGCGCCATGCGCCACTCCGTCTTTGCAGGGGGCAAGCGGCTGCGGCCGGTGCTGGCCATGCAAGCCGCCATCACCATGGCCGGCGCTTTGCCTGCTGGTATTGAGAGGCTGGGCGCGGCTCTCGAAATGCTCCACACCTACTCGCTCATCCACGACGATCTGCCCGCCCTGGACAACGACGACCTGCGCCGCGGCAAACCCACCTGCCATGTGGCCTTTGGCGAAGCCATCGCCATTTTGGCCGGCGACGCCCTGCAAACCCGCGCCTTTGAGGTGCTGGCTGGCCTCGAGTGCCCACCCGCCGCCACCGTCAAGATCATCGGGCTCATCGCCAACGCCGTTGGCACCATCGACGGCATGATCGGCGGCCAGGTGCTCGACATTGAAAGCGAACACGTCAAGCCGACCGCCGAACTGGTCAACTCCATCCACCGCGCCAAGACCGGAGCCCTGATCCGTGTGGCTGTGGTTGCCGGAGGCGTCTATGCCGGAGCCACTGAGGAGGACGCGGCCCGCCTGGACCTGTTCGGGCGCAAGGCTGGCCTGGCCTTCCAGATTGTGGACGACGTGCTCGACATGACGGTGGACTCGGCCCACCTGGGAAAGACTGCGGGCAAGGATCTGGCCACGGAAAAGGCCACATGGCCGGCCGTCTTTGGAATTGAGCAGAGCAAGCGCGACGCGGCCCAGCTGGTCGAGGAGGCCTTTGCCGCCCTCGCTCCCTACGGCAGCCGCGCCGAAGGGCTCAAGGCGATTGCCCACTACCTGGTCGAGCGGAACAACTAGGGATGCTCTCCGAAGCCGAAATTCTGAATGCATTGCGCGACTGCTTCGACCCGGAAGTGAAGCTGAATCTTGTCGATCTGGGTCTGATCTACGCGGTTGCCACCGGCCCCGATCCGGAGTCCACGCCAGCCTGGCCGCGCCAGTGGGTCAAGGTGACCATGACCCTGACCACCCCGCAGTGCCCTGCCAGCGGCCTGATTTTTGAGCAGGTGAACAACCGCCTGGCCGGCATTCCCGACATCGGCAAGGTCGAAGTCGATCTGGTCTGGGAGCCGAAATGGACAGCCCATCGCATCAGCGCAGCAGGCCGCAAACAGTTGGGAATCTAGAAACTACCGCGCCATAATCCGCCGCAGCTTTTCGCGGTGGGCGGCAATGTCCTCAATCGTGTCCTGAACCTGGTTGAGCACCCGCTGCGCTTCATCGATATAGACAGGCAGAGCATTCCAGCAGGCGCGCACCGCCTCCTGTTGATCGAGCAGCGCCAGGGCCGCACCTGTGGCCGCCGCCACCGTCCCGGCGCGGCGGTTGCCGGTGAGCAGCAGCAGGCCGCCGGCGATCAGGGTTGCTCCTGAAGCAATCTGAATCCAACGTGTGGACTCGGGCTCACGGGCGCGCGGCTCGGTCTCAGCTTCGCTCGCGGACTTCTGAAGCGGCACAACCACCATGGATTCTCCTTCTGTCTCTCACCCGCGGCAACAGGGGCCTGCGGAGGTGCAGTGTAATCTGTTGATCGCGAGGCGCGAAGCTCAGTCCAGATCGAATTCGCGCAGCGGCTTGCCCTCGGGAGCGTCCTTGGCCTTGCGCAGGGCCTCGGCAAACTTCTTTTCGAACAAATCTTCCTTGTTCTTCTCCGCGTCAATGGATTGGCGGAAGAGCGATTCCTTGCGCTCGTCCTGCTCGCGCATGGCCTGGGCCGCCGTCTCCAGGTCCTCAAACAGGCGCTTGCGCGGCGCCGGCGTATGCGCCAGCACCAGCCCGGTGGCTGCATCAATCGTGAGCATCGACCCGCAATCGGGGCAGGCAACTTCAAACGTGGTTTGCTTGTTCTTGGCCATCATCACCGTGAATTGTAAGCGCTTCGCGGACGATTTCACAGTGCCCGGCAGTGGAGTCCCGCACCGGTTGCCCCAAACACCGGGTGCCTCAGGTCTCGATTTTGAGACCTGGGAAAGCATGATGTCCGATTTACGCTGAAGATGCTCTACGGCTGCTATTGCCCTGCACCTGCATGCACGTTCAGAAGAATGCGCCGGTACGAGGTCACCTGCGGCGTGCCCTCGCCAGTCACCGCCAAAATGATGTGCGCTGTGCCGTTGCCCTTGCACGGAACCAGGGGCAGCCAGGCAGGTCGGCAGACAGCAGCATGACCGTGATGCGGACGGTCTCAGCCGCGGAGCCACAGGACTACGGAGTTGTGCCGCGGTGACGCCTTATGGAAGCAGCGAATCGAAGCTGCGCCTCTATAATCAATCCGGATCCGCTGGTAGACCCGACTGTGACGGACCTGTGCTCCGATGAGTGGACTCCGGCCATCACTCTATTGATGCATCGATACTTACAGGAGAAACGCCCCACTGAGAAATGGGCTGCCGGGGGTAGGGGGGCAGGCCTTTTTGTCCCGATGTGGGGTAAGGAACGCCTGTGAAGTGGATGCGAACCCACCCAAGAGCGATTCCAGAATAGTTATGCCCCGTTTACCTGGTGCAAGGTCGTCGCTCGCTGAGGCTCGCACCGACTTGAGTGGATGGGTTCTGAGGTACACCAATTCAGGAATCGCTATAGCCACAAAAACAAAAGCGTGGCGAGGGTGGGGCACCCGAAGCTTATCCCTGTGGGACGGCTAAGCCGGTGAGGGACGGCCAGCGGCCCGCAACGCCGCTCACTCCGCCTCCACCGCGTCTCCTTCGCCTGGGGCCAGGAACAGGTTCTCTTCCAGCCCGTGCTGGCGGGTATAGAGGTCGTAATAACGTCCGCCCAGGGCAAACAACTGGGCATGGTTGCCGCGCTCGACAATGCGGCCCTGTTCGACCACAAGGATTTGATCGGCCCGGCGAATGGTCGAGAGCCTGTGGGCAATCACGAACGTGGTCCGTCCCCGCATCAACTCGTTCAGCCCCGCCTGGATCATGGCTTCGGACTCGGAATCCAGCGAGCTGGTCGCCTCATCCAGAATCAGAATTCGCGGCTCGGCCAGCAGGGCCCGCGCAATCGAGAGCCGCTGGCGCTGCCCGCCGGAAAGCTTGACGCCGCGCTCGCCCACAATGGTGTCGTAGGCGTCGGGAAAGCGCTCGGCAAACTCGTCGACGCGCGCCGTGCGGCAGGCAAACAGAAACTGTTCTTCCGTCGCCTCGGGCTTTGAAAACAGAATGTTCTCGCGGATGGTGCCGTCGAACAGGAACGAGTCCTGGAGCACCACGCCCAACTGCGAGCGGAAGGTATCGAGATCCACATGCGCCAGGTCCACGCCATCCACCACCACGCGTCCTTTGGACGGAATGTGGAAGGCGCACAGCAAACTGATGATGGTCGACTTGCCCGAGCCGGACGAGCCCACCAGCGCGGTCACCGTTCCCGGGTCGGCCTGGAAGCCGATGCCGTGCAGAACCGGTTTTTCCGGATCGTAGGCAAACTCCACATCCTCAAACTGCACTGTCCCGTTGATCGGCGGCATCTTCTCGGTGCGGTCCGGGTGCTTGTTTTCTTCGAGCTCGGACATGATTTCGCCGGTGCGGTCCAACCCCGCAAAGGCCTCAGTCAACTGGGTGCCGATGTTCACAATCTGGAAGACCGGCGCGATCATGAAAGCCAGAAACATGTTGTAGCTGAAGTAGTCGCCCACGGTCCAGGTGTTGCCCAGCACGCGATGCCCACCCATCCACATGACCAGCGCGGAGACCAGCCCCAGCACGGTGGTTGAGGCTGCGCCCAGCGTACTGGTCATGGTCAGCGACTTCATCACGTTGTTCAGCAGGCGGTCTACGCCGGCGGAGAAGACTCCCGCCTCGCGCTCTTCCGCGTGATAACCCTTGATGACGCGCACGCCGCCGAGAGACTCAGTCAGACGCCCGGTTACTTCGGCGTTGATCTTGCTGCGCTCGCGGAAGATGGGGCGGATGATCTTGAATCCGTATTGCAAAACAAAGACGAATGCGCCCATCACGGCGAAAACGGTCATGGTGACCGCGACGCTGCGATGCAGCAGATAGATGAAGGCCAGCACGGCGGTCAGCAGGCCGCCGACAAACTCAACCAGCCCGGTTCCCACCAGGTTGCGCACGCCTTCGACGTCGGACATGATGCGCGCCACCAGGGTTCCGGTACGGTTCTCGTCGTAGTAGGAAACGGAAAGCAGGCCCACATGCCGCTGCACCTGGCGGCGCATTTCGGCTATCAGCCGCTGGCCGGCCTTGGAGAGAAGTTGGGTGAGCGAGAACGAGGTGATGGCCTGCACCACCATGGCGGAAAACACCAGAGCGATGATCTTGGGCAGCAGATCGGGACGCGGGTGCAGCGGAGAGAGGACGGTATCGAGCAGCGGCTTGCTGGTATAGGGCAGCACCAGCCCGGCCACGCGGTTGATGACCATGAGGCCCATGCCCGCCAGCAGCAGGCCCATGCGCGGCGCAACCAGGGCCTTGATCTGTGGCCACAGCCGCTTCAGGTCGGGCTTGCGCTTGGGCAACTCCGCGCGCCCTCCGCGCCCGTGCGACGAGCGCTCGGCGCGCGTACTCATCCCCATTGCTCCGCCGCGCATGGTCCCCATCGGCTAGACCTTCCCCGTGCGGCGCGCGGCAATAAACGACCGCACGCAAAGAAGGATGTAAATCAGCAACAGCCCGGCCAGCGTGACCTTGGAGGCCAGCGCGATCTGGTTAGGCTCTACTCCGGCAGCCGTGGCGTGGACGTAGCCGCGCACCGCCTCAACGGCCGAGCCAATAAAGCCCAGCAGGGCGATGGTCACGTTGATGTGCATGTAGAGCTTGCGCCTGGACTCGCTGGGGCTGATGGCCAAAAAGCCGAACAGGCCCAACGCCAGCCCGATCCAGGTGGGAATGAGCGCGGTGGGGTGCAAACTGCCTGTGCCTGCGTAGCCGGCCACGCCCAGGGCAGCCAGAAGAACCGCAAAAACCAATGTTACTTTCGCCATTATGTACACCCTTATCGGACAAATACGGATTCTTGTCTAGTGGAATGGATGTGCGGCGGCGGCCTGCCGATTCAAATGACGAGATCTGCTAGATCACTGACCGGATGATTTGGCACATTGAGTTCATGCTTTCCCCGGTCTCAAAATCGAGACCGGGGGCACCCAGAGTTTGTTCAACCAGAAGCGATAAGAAATCTAGCTGGCCAGCCGCTGGCGCACGTCCTTTGTGAGTTGCTCGGCCGTCCACTCGTTTCCGGGATAAAAGCGGACGACCTTGCCGTCGGGACCGATCAGCGTGGTTGAAAGCGTGTGCGTGATGGTCGAATCGGCCTCGTTGGTCAAACCCAGATCAAAGAACCTGGCCATCTCCAGCAGAGACGGCTTGCTTGGCGCGGCAAAGTCCCAGTGAGCAAAAACATTCTTCGCGTCGCTGCCGATATAAGTCGCCCCATAGGCGCGCAGCCGCTCAGGCGTATCGTGCTCCGGGTCAAAGCTGACGCAGAGCAGGTGGGTTTTGGCATAGAGCGCGGGGCTGGCGGCCAACTGCTTCTCCACCGCGGCAAAGTTGCGCGTCACGCGCGGGCAAAAGTTGGGCAGCGGGCAGCGCGTGTAAATGAAGGTGACCAGCAGCGCCTTGCCCTGGAACTGGGCGAGATGAATGGCGCGGCCATCCTGATTGGTCAGCTTGAAGTCGGGCACCGGGTCGCCCCGCGCCGGCACATGGTAGGAGACAGCGGGCTTGTAATCCGGCCTGGCCTGGGCCACCACAACAATGTGGTCGAGCAGGATGTCGGCATCGGCGTCCTGCGACACCAGCACGTCGGCGGTGATCGTGTCGCCGGGGTGCAGCTCGCTCAGGATGGTGGGGTCCTTGAGCTTGTAGGGCATGGTCATGGCCTCCATGAAGCCCTTGATGGCCTCATGGTTCAGCGTGACCTCGCCGGTGGAGGGGTTGGTGGAAACCACCTTGCCGCGCAGCTTGTAGACCTTGAAGTTGCCGGCGGCGGACGGCGTGGACGACTTCTGGCTGGAGTGGCACCCCGCCAGCACGACCAGAGCAAGCAATGAGGAAGCAAGCAATCGGCGCATCACAGGCTCAGTGTACAACGGCGGCAGGAGCGGCCTTATGCCTGAGTTACCTCCGGCTCGGTCAGTCCGTACTCGCTCTCGTCGGAGTGCTGCAGCACCGCCAGCGTGGGGTTGGCGATCCAGTTATAGAGCATGCCCGCAAACAACAGCGCGGACCAAATGGTGGCCAGCACAAAGCCGGCCTTCAGCCCGCCGAACAGGTCGCTGACCGCGCCCATGGCCAAGGGGCCCAGCGCCGCGCCCGCGCAGGTAAAGAACAGAATCACGCCTGCTACAGCGCCGTGTTCCGACTTGGGGAAGCAGCTGATGCCCTTGGAATTCAGCGTGGGATAGATGACCGACATGAACAAGCCGGAGAGCGCCAGCAGATAGACGGTGGCGTTGGTGCCGCCCAGCATGGAGCCGACAAAGCAAAGCAGAATCGCTCCGCTGAACAGCACCAGAACGGTCGTCCAGTTCCAGCGGGCAATGACCCATGCGCCCAGGAAGCGGCCGCCCGCACGCAGCACAAAGAAGATGGAAACCACATAGGCCGCCATGAACGCCGACGAGGGCCGGTTGGTCTTCAGGTACGTCGGCAGCCACACATAAATCGCGCACTCCACCGCGACATAGAGGAAGCAGGCCAGAGAGAATCCCAGTGCGTACACATTTTTGAGCATGTGCATGGTGCGCTTGAGGTCGATAGCCTCGGCCGGAGCCTTCATGGTTTGCGGATAGCGCACCAGCGAGGCGATCAGGATGAGCGCCGCGCACATGGTTCCGGCAATGACGTAGAGCCACTTCCACGAAACGCCGCCCCAGAGCAGGCGAGCAACAATCGCCGGGCCGATGATGGCGCCCACGCCGAAGAAGCCTTCCACCATGTTCATGGTCGAGGTGTGCTCGTGGGTCGAACTGGAAATGTCGCCGATCAAGGCCAGCGCGCCGGTTTTGAAGATGCCGATGGAAGCGCCGGAGACAATCAGCAGCATCACAAAAAACGCGTAGGTGTTGGCGATGACGAACAGGTAGGAGTTGAGCGCAAAGAGCGTGAGGCCCAGCACGATGGTCTTTTTGCGGCCGAGCTTGTCTGCCAGAAAGCCCAGGCTGATGGCCGCAATGGCGATGGCCGACATGTTGGCATAGTGGAACGCGCCGCCCGCCGTCATGCTCAGATTGAAGGTCCGGATCACCTCCGGAATGATCACGCCCACCGAATCCGTGGTCATGGCGAACATCATGAACATGGTGTAGGTGAGCAACTTGATCAGTGCATTATGTGCTGCGGGCGCTGGGTCGGTCATGCGTGAATCTCCTTGCTGGTGGGTGCGACTGTTAACCAATCTGGATGGAACCGGTCTTGCCCGCCTCGTCGGTGGAATACTCAATCACCGCGCTGGGTTTGGCAAAGTCCACACTCAGCGTGATCCAGGCCTCGCCCCGTTTCCAGGCAATGGTCAGCAGGTTGGCCGCCGAAGACTCGACGCACGGACCGCCGCCAAACGCCGGGTGCGTATTGCGCAATAGGATGATCTCAATCAGCCGCTGCACCATGGGCTTATTAAGCGCGGCCAGCACTTCGTCGTTCGTGTAGAAATGGCGGTTGATGTCCCGGCCCACGCCGCTCCGGGCAAGCAGTTCCATGTCATTGGTCCCGCCCAGCAGGCCCGTGTAGTAGACCTGCGGAATGCCCGGCGTAAAGAACTGCACCGCGCGCGCAATCAGATATTCCGTATCGTTCTGACCCAGCGCGTCATAGTACGTGCAGTTCACTTGATACAAATCCAGATTGTTGGCCGCGGCGCCAGTGGCCTGCAGGCTCTCTCCGTGGCTGCGCTTGTGGATCGTCTCAACCAGGTTGTGAATTGCGTCCGGCTCCAGCAGACCTGGAGCTCCCGACGCATCCGCACCCACGTCGATCACGCCGATGCCGTCGTGCGTATCCAGCACGGTAATCGAGTTTTGCGGACGCACGGCCAGCCACTCCACCAGCGGCTTGGCATCGGCCTTGTAGAGCGCATGCAGCAGCAGCGGCGGCAGCGCAAAGTCGTACACCCAGTCCACCTGGCGCGCAATCTCCACCTGCTGCTTGTAGTAGCTGTGCACCTCCACCAGCACTTCGATCCCCAGCGCCCGCGCCTGCTTCGTCAGCTCGCCGATAAAGGCGAAAGTCTCTGGAATCATGAAGCAGCTGGTGCCCTGTTTCTTGATGGCATAGCCCACCGCATCCAGCCGGATGGCGCGAATCCCGGCGGCGTGAAACCGCTCCAGAATCGCATCCAGATACGCCTTGCCTTGGGGGTGCGTGACGTCGATATCCAGTTGCTGCGGCGTGAAAGTCGTCCACAGCAACCGCTTCTCTCCGTTGGCCAAGGTGCTGTAGGCAAACGGTAGCCCCGGACGCGGCCGGTAGATGCGCAGCAAATCCGCTTCCGTCGCCCCGTTCGGAAACACCCGGTCGTAAGTCAGAAACATCCCCGCATACGGCGAATTAGCGCCGTTCTGCGAGTAGTCCAGAAACTGTGGCGACTTGCTGGAAACATGATTGACGATCATGTCCGCCATTAGGTCCACTGTCATGCCCAGCGCGCGCAGATCGTCCCATGTGCCCAGGCGCGCATCCACGGCGGTATGATCGATGGGATCGAAGCCGGCGTCTGACCCGTCAATGGGGTGAAAGAAGGGCAGCAGGTGCGCTCCGCCAAAGACCTGGGCCAGGGGCCCAGTCAGCAGGGCAGACAAATCGCGGATGCCTCCGCTCGCCAAACGATCGATATACGCAATGAGCTGAACCTGGTTTTTCATGCTGGTTTCTCGCAGAGAAGAGGATCTGTATTCGATACCTGTTTACAGTTCGCGCTATACGTTTGTCAAGACTTTTGTGCTATCTTGTCCTATTTTATGTATATACATATCGCGACAGCCACCCCCGCCTCCCCGAAGTGGAACCTCCCACATAGGAACGGCAGGAAACTGCCGCAAAGGATCAGACTTCTTCACACGAGTCACGAAATACGGGTCGTAGGCCACGACCCCGGACTTTCAAGATTGGCCCCACCGCAGGTGGCGCCATCCCGGTCCTCCAGCGTATAACCCTGAAATGGGCCCCGCGACAGCAATAGAGATCGATGCCTGGCTCAAGGACGGCGGCCTGGTGGTTACGGCCAGCGATCGCGCCGCGCGCTCCCTCACCGCCGCCTTCCATCGCGCCCGCCGCGCCGAAGGACTCACCGCATGGCCCGCGCCCAAGATTCAGGACTGGAAAAGCTTTCTCCGCGCCGCCTGGGAAGAGCGTACGCAGGATGGCCGACTGCTGCTCAATCCCGCGCAGGAGCAGGCGCTCTGGTCGAGCATCGCCGCCAACAGCCGCCACATGGCCACCCTGCTGGAAGGCCCTCGCCACCGCCTCGCCTGCCTGGCCATGGAAGCCCACGAACTGCTTTGTTCCTTTGCCCCACAGTTTCTGAGCAGCTCCGCGCGCGGCGGATGGCAGCAGGACCCGCGCGGCTTCAGCGACTGGCTCACCGCCTTTGACGAGGCCTGCCGCTCCGGCAACCTGCTGAGCCCCAGCCGCCTGCCGCTGGAACTGCTTCCGCTGCTGGAGGACGCAGCCCAGCCCGCGCGGCCGCCGCTGCTGCTGGCCGGTTTTGACCGCATTCTGCCCACCCAGTGCAAGCTCTTCGACGCATGGGGACCTTGGCAGGAAATCGCATCAGGAGATCCCGCTACCAAGCTCCATTTCTACGAGACGGAAAGCCCCGAGGCCGAGCTGATCGCCTGCGCCCTGTGGTGCAGCAGCCAGTTAGCCGCCCATCCGGACGCGCGCCTGCTCGTCATCACCCAGGACGCAGTCAAGCAACGCGGCGAAATCGAGCGCACCTTCCTTCAATTCGCTGGCCTGCCGCACTCCGGCGCTGCGCCGCTGTTTGAGTTTTCCTTGGGGCTCCCGCTGAGCCAGGTGGCTCTGGCGCGCGGCGCAAGCCTGCTTCTGCGCTGGCTCGACGGCGCTCTGTCCGAATCGGAATTGGACTGGCTGCTCTCTACCGGCCAGGCAGCCGACAGCCCCGAAGAATCCGCTGCTCTGCTGGCCACGATGCGCGCGCTGCGCCAGCGCAACCTGGAGCGCACCCACTGGACTCTGGAAGCCTTTTTGAATCAGTCCCCCGCCTCGCAACTGCCCCCGGCCTGGGTGCAGCGCATGATCGAGGCTCAGCGCAGTCTGAAGGCTGTCCACGGCCGCTCGCAAACTCCACTGGACTGGGCCGCCCTGGTTCCGCAGTTGCTCGCTGCTACGGGTTGGCCGGGCGCGCGGCCGCTTTCGAGCGCCGAATTTCAGGCCGCCGACCGCTGGCAAAAGGCTGTCGAAACCTGCGGTTCCCTGGGCTTCGATGGCCGCCGCATCCCCTGGCATGATTTCCTCTCCGCGCTGGCCCATACGCTGGACGAAACGCTGTTCGCGCCCCAGTCCCGCGAA
>CAVZNE010000143.1:0-12581 GCA_963776445.1 Terriglobales bacterium | reverse complement strand
TCCAAATCTTGTCCGCCGTAGTAGACGCGAAGTATCTCAACCTTCTCTTCTCCGACAGAGAACAGAATCGTTGCGCGGCGTTCAAACCCCATGGTGCGCAGCCCTGAGATATGCGAAGGTATGGCTGTTCCCCGGCGTGGAAGAGAAACCAGCGAAGAGCAAGCCTTTTCTATCCGCCCAATGTAATTTGCGGCGATCCTGGGACTGGCTTGTTTTGCAATATAGCGATAAAGCGAGATGAGGTCTTTCCGGGCTCGTGGCCGGAAACTCACCTCATAGATCTTCAACGCGCCGACTCGCGCATGGCTTCCCGATGAATCGCACGCAACTCCCGGAAGACCTCGGCTGCGGGGATGCTCGGCTCGGGATCGGCCAAGGATTCTTCCGCCTGCTGAGTAAGCCACTCATTCAATAATGTTTCCTGACGATCAAGGGCGTGCAATCCGGCATGAATCACTTCGTCAGTCGAGGCATAGAAACCTGCCTTCACCCGGTCCTCGACCGACTGCCGAAACGGCCCCAAATCCACGACGACCGTATTCTTTAGAGCGTCCATGCGAGCCTCCGTGTCCCTCATTGTACCCCAGGTCTCTTTTTTTGAGACCTGGGGCTCTCATTCTTCGTTCGGATTTGAAACCTATGCAGCCCTCTCTGTCAGCCTTACTTCTTGTCCAGGCGGAAGGCGGCGGCCTGGAAGTCGCCGCGGAAGTCTGGGTCAAGATCGAGGCCGTGGTTCATCCACCATGCGCCGCTGGCCACGGTGGGCGAACCCACACGGGCCTTGCCTTCGATGGAGCTGAGGGCGTAGACAGCGGCCGGGTCAAGACCTTGCAACTTGAGCGTCGGGAAGGTGTGGCCCTTCTGCGTGGAGTGGATGAAGGCGAAGACCACCGATTGCGTTTTGGCCGGGTTGACGGTTTGGGTGGCGGAGAACTCGCTGTTGTTGCGCGGCGAGATGAGGCGGTAGAGGTCGCCCTGCACGATGGTCGGCTGCACCTGGTGGTAGGCGGCGATGAGGCGCTTGGCGGCAGCCATCTCTTCGTCGTTCCACTTGGCGATGTTGGCGCCGATGCCCAGAGAGCCCTGCATGGAGCTCAGCATGCGGTATTGCAGCGAGGTGGCGCGCTTGTTGAGCCAGTGGGGCGAGTCGGTGACCCAGGCCAGCATGACCTGCGTGGGATAGGCGTAGCTGAAGCCGTCCTGCTGCGTGAGGCGATCGAAGGGATCGGTGTTGTCGGAGGGCCAGACCTCGTCGGTGTAGCGCAGGATGCCAAGATCGACACGGCCGCCGCCGCCGGAGCAGGACTCGATTTCGATCTTGGGGTGGCGCTGGCGCAGTTCGGCCAGAATGCCGTAGAGATTGCGGGTGAACTCGACGTAGACCTTCTTCTGCTCGTTGGCGGGAAGCTGGTCCCAGCCGGGCTCACTCCAGTTGCGGTTGTAGTCCCACTTGAGGAAGGCAATGTCGTTCTCGTTGAGCAGTTTGTCGAGGAAGCCGAGGACATAGGCGCGCACGTCGGGGCGGGCCAGGTTGAGGACGAGTTGCGTGCGCTGCTCGGTGCGCGGACGGCCAGGGAAGTTCAGCACCCAGTCGGGATGCTTGCGGTAGAGATCGGAATCGGGGTTGACCATCTCCGGCTCAACCCACAAGCCGAAGTCCATGCCCAGGCCGTGCACCTTGTCGATGAGCGGCTTGAGGCCGTGGGGGAACTTGTCGGGATCGACATACCAGTCGCCCAGGCCGGCATGGTCGGTTTTGCGCTTGCCGAACCAGCCGTCGTCCATGACGAAGCGGTCAATGCCCAGGGCGGCAGCCTTCTCCGCAAGAGCGATCTGGCCGGCCTCGTTGACGTTCATCTCGGTGGCTTCCCAAGAGTTGTAGATGACCGGGCGGGGCTTGGGGGCGGCGGCAGTGGCCGTGTCGGGCGTGCGAGGCAGAATGTTTTTGACTTCGTAGCGATGCAGCAGGCGCGATGCGCCGCCCAGGCCGTCGGGCGAGTAGCCGCCGTAGAAGATGGGGGTTTCAAGCTTTTCTCCGGCGTGGAGGACATAGCCGAATTCGAAGGGATTGAAGCCGCCGGTAACGCGGATGGAGTCGAGCTGATCCTGCTCGACGGTGATGCGCCAGGAGCCACTCCAGCCGAGCGCACCGAACCAGACGGAGCCGTGGTCCTCATTGGCGTCGCCGGTCTGGATGGCAAACCAGGGATTGGCCTGATGGCCGGTGGAGCCGCGGCGGCTCTCAAGGACGCGCGCGCCGGGATGAATGGGCTCCTGGGTCAGGTTCCACTCACCCGCCCAGCGGCCGGTGAGGTAGTTGAGGGTGTAATGGGCCGGGGGCAGGGTCCAGGCGGCCGCGGCGGCCTGTTCCACGGTCACGGCGTCGGTTCCCTTGTTCTGGATGGTGGCGGAACGGGAGAGGATGCCGCTCGCCGCATCAATGGCGTAGTGCAGGGTCACAACGATGGGGCGGGAGATGTCTTTGAGGACCACGTCAAAGCCGTTGGCGGTGGCGGTGTGGCTCTCGTAATGCAGCACAAGATCGCGGTTGCCGTCCGGAAAAGTCACTTTGAGGGCAGGCTCGTTGTAGAGGCCCTGGCCCCAGCCGGCGAACTCCTGCGGGGTGTTAGTGTAGGAATCGTCGAACGATGCCCAATCGGGCATGGGCGCGGCCTGGGGAATGGCATCGGTAGCGGCCAGGCGGCCGCCCCAGTAGACCTGCTGGAGCTCGCCGCGGGAGTTGACGCCGAAGGCATAGGAGACGCCGCCGCCGTCGAGGCGGAAGACTTTGCTGGCGGGGTCGAAAGTGGGGGCGGCAGGCTGGGCGGAAGCGAGGAGGGAGGCGGCGAGTAGGGCAAGCGCCGATGTAAAGGTTTTCAACACAGGGTATCTCCTGAGTAGTTCTTCTAATCCGAATCATCATACCACCCGCTGCGGACGGCGAGACAGACCGGAGCGCAGTGCCTTTCAGGAGCGATTTTTAGACGCGTTGAGCATTTCTCCTGACGGCATAGAGGGAGAAGCATTCCCTCAGAGGGCTTTGCATAAGAGCTCCAACTTTTTGGGCAAGAAGTTGAATATTTGGGCAAGAAGCGGACTCTTTCGATAAGAGACTGATTTTGCAGATTTGCGTCCAATTGAACCGGGCTGACTGGTGTTTACCAAAATATAACTTCTGGTTTGGAGACGATCCGTTCGCAACCAAGAAACAAAGTGCCCCGATGGGTGGATGAGCGCATTGGCTATTTACGTCGCACGATGCTTACAATATCGCCATGCAGAAGGCCATTTCCAACCCTAAGCCAGACGCAGCCGACAAAGATCTCTTTCAGCGGCTTCGCCGCGAGCTGGAGAATGAAATCTCAGGCTATGTTTACGAAGTCCATCCAGAAGCGATAGGGACTCCACTCTCCGCTGATGTGATTCGCGGTTATCTAAACTCAATGCGCCTCTGCCTTGTCGACCCGCATTGGGAGGAAGTCGATCTCTGCATCACCGACCTGGGAGTGTCGCCCCAGGTGAGGGCGAATCGCATGTGCGTCACGATGGCTGAAGACGAGGGCTACGTTCTCGTCTTCGACCCCGTCGATGAGCAGTATCACTTAGCATGGCGCGGCAAAGACGGCTTGGGTACCTTTGGAATTTTTGGCGATGGAGTGGGGTGTTTCATCGCTCGATAGTTGACGATGAATCACAAAGCACTCAGCCAAGAATGACGTTACGGAAAGTCACCTTTTCGTGTTGCGGTTGTATCACCGCCTATGCGGAAGTAACAAAAAGCAACCGCAGATCCTTCGCTTTGCTCAGGATGACAAGCAAGAGGGGAGATGGGCGCTCCGGGAGGATCACCGCCAACCCGGAAGTTACCTTTAAGTAAACAATATCAATGCACAGGGTGTTCTCTGCCAGACAATATGTCAGATGTACGCAGGGAAGCCTGTGCGACTTTTTGGACAGAACTCAGTGTTTTCGGCACCCTTCGACAGGCTCAGGGCAGGCTTTGAAGCCGTGCCCTTTCAACGCCACTCTACACCCACTGCAAATTTGCTCTAGTTCGCGATTGAAGCGCCACGGAGGGTCAGCGAACCAGCGCGAAGGTGAGGGCCAGGGTGAGGGTGGTCAGGACCAGGATGATTGGCACGGCCGACAGGCCGAACAGCACCAGCCGCCCGGTATGCACTTCTACTCCGTCGCGCCGGGCAAACCCCAGGACAAGCATGGTGGCCAGGGAGCCGAAGGGGGTGATCATGGGGCCCACGTTGGCGCCGATGAGCGAGGCAAGCACTGTGCCCATATGCGCGTGGGAGCGCAAGAGCACGCTGCGCGCGATGAGCGCCGCGGGAAGATTGTTGACGATGTTGGCGGTGAAGGCCGTTGCGCCGGCGGCGGTGAGCAGCTTTTCCGGCGAGCCGGGGCGCATCTGGGCCAGCCACCCGGACGAGACGGCGACGATGCCCAGATTTTCAAGCCCCTGCACGGCGATGAAGAGTCCGATGACGAAGGGGAAGATGTCCCAGGCCAGCTCACGCACTACGTGAATCCGCACGCGGCCGGCGGCCATGCCCGCAAGCAGCAGCACGGCGCTGGCGGCGAAGGCGAAGACGTAGGGCTCAAGGTCCAGAAGCGGGGCGAGGAAATAGCCAACGAGGACGGCGGCAAGAACCGTAATGCACACCAGGAAGTAGGCATGATGGGGCACGACGCTGGCCGGCTCGGGGAGCGATTCGGCGTCGAAGCTGTTGGGCAGGGCGCCGCGGAAGTGCCAGCGGAGAATGAGGTAAGTGCTGACCAGTGCGACCAGTTGGGGCACGATCATGCGGGCCGCGAAGGCCGCAAAGGTCTGGCGGAAGGAATCGGCGAAGAGCAGGTTGGTGAGGTTGCTGATGGGCAGCGCCAGAGAGCCCACGTTGGCCACGAAGGCGCAGAGCAGGACGTAGGGGGCGGCCGGGACCTTGAGCCGCTTGACCAGGGCCAGCAGGACGGGCGTGAGCAGGACCGCGGTGGTGTCGAGCGAGAGGATGGCCGTAATGATGGCCCCGGCTATAAACGCGTTTCGATAGAGCGAATGCGCGTTCCCTTTGGCGACCAGCGCGCAGCGAATGGCGGCCCAGTCGAAAAAGCCGCTCTTGCCGACCAGCAGGGAGAGCGCCAGCAGCGAGAGCAGGAAGAGGAGGGTGTTTTTGCCGGCCAGGACCGCGCCGAGAGCCTCATGCGGCGTGACCAGGCCCAGGGCAAGCATGGCCGCGGCCGCGAGCACCGTCCACCAGGCCTCGTTCCAGCGGCGGGGGCGCAGCACCATGAGAGCGAGCATGGATGCAAAGACAGCCAGCGTGACGACGATGCGCGCCGCGCCGGTCATGCGTTCGCTCTTCTTGAGTTGCGGGTCTCGGACATGAACAGATACAGAATAGCGAACGCCGCCTGATGGCGATCGGCTGCGTCCCCACCGCGCACTGGCCAGACTGCCATGGCATTCAGAAATCGGCTATGCTGAAGTGGTTCCCGGAGGTCCCCGGATGTTGCATGCTGCCATCAAGCCGCCTGCCTGTCCCACGCCCGCTGAAGAGATTGCGGCAGCCCTGGAGCGCATTGGCCCGCTGCATGGGCTGCCGCTGGAAGACCGCCTGTGGCTGGCACGGCACGGCGAGGAGTTTGTGGCCAACACCGGCGATGTGCTGTTTGAAGAAGGCGCTCCGGCAGAGCGGATGATGCTCCTCCTCAAGGGGGAAATCCATGTGCGCCGCCAGCACGGCGGGCCCATGGCGCTGTTTATTGGCCGCTCCGGGCAGATGACCGGGCTGCTGCCCTTCTCGCGCATGAAAGGCTACGGCGGGCAGGGCTTTGCCGCTTCGCCGGTGTGGGCGCTGTTTATTCACAAGTCGCTGTTCCCAGAGATGCTGCAAGCCATTCCCTCCATGGGGCAGCGGGTGGTTTCGACCCTGCTGGACCGGGTGCGCGAAGTGACCCGCATTGAACAGCAGGCGGAAAAGCTGACCGCCCTGGGCAAGCTGGCGGGCAACCTGGCGCACGAGCTGAACAATCCGGCCAGTGCGGCCCAGCGCGCCGCCGCAGGGCTGGTGGCCGAACTGCGCGCCAATCGGGAAAACCGCTTCAAGCTGGTGAACCTTTGCCTGAGCGAGGCGCAGGTGGCTGGCATCGAGGCCTGGGAGCAGAAGATGCTGGGCCGCAGCGGCGAGCAGCAGGAACAGGATGCGGTGGCCTTCATCGCGCGCGAGGAGGAGCTGCGCGCCTGGCTCAACGCGCTGGGCTGCGGCGATGTGTGGGAGGTTGCGCCGCAGTTGGCCGAGCAGGGGGTGACGATCGGCGATCTGGAGGAGTTGCACGCGCTGCTGGGCACGAGCGAGACCTGCGTCAGCTTGCAGTTTTTTGCGCGCTACCTGCGCTCATCGCGCTCGGTGGAGACGCTGGTCAGCTCGACGGCCCGCATCTTCGACCTGATCAGCGCCATCAAGGCCTACTCTTCCATGGACCGCGCGCCGATTTTAGAGGTGAATGTGGCGGCCGGGCTGGACGCCACGGTGCAGATGCTGCAGTCGCGGATGGGTCGAATTCAGGTGGAGCGCGATTACCAGCCGGATCTGCCAACGATCAGCGCCTACGGCGGCGAACTGAACCAAGTGTGGACCGCGCTGATGGAGAATGCCCTGGACGCCATGGGCAGCCAGGGCTGCCTGCGGCTGGCCTGCAGCCAGGAAGGCGAGATGCTGCTGGTGGAAGTTTGGGACACGGGCTGCGGCATTCCTGCGGAGCTGCAGGACCGCATCTTTGAGCCGTTCTTTACCACCAAGGCGCCGGGGCTGGGGCTTGGCCTAGGTCTGGACAATGCCATGCGCATCGTGCGCAAGCACCGCGGGCACCTGAGCGTGCGCTCGGAGCCGGGCTCAACCTGCTTCCGGGTGCGCCTGCCGCTGGACCAGTTACAGGCCTACTAGGGCTCCGGCCGGATGAAGAAGTTACCTTGAGTTCGTGCTTTCCCCGGTCTCAAAATCGAGACCGGGGGCACCCGCACCCAGCGTTGGTACCAAATTCACGCTGTCAAAGACCGAGCGCGCCGGGCGAGGCTCACTCGACGACTTCGATGCCGCGCCAGAAGGCCACATAGCCCTTGATCTTGCGCGCGGCCGGCTTGGGGTCGGGGTAGTACCAGGCTGCGTCCGGGTTGTCCTCGCCGTCGATCAACACGCTCATGTAGCGCGCCTGCCCCTTCCAGGGACAGGTGGAGGTGGTGGAACTGGGGCGAAAATATTCGCGCTTGAGGCTGGCTTCGGGAAAGTAGACGTTTCCCTCCACCGTCTCGGTGGTGTCGCTTTCGGCAATGACTTTGCCGTTCCAGATTGCTCGTGCCATGGGTTTTCCCGGTCAAATCCGCATTTTTGGCGCCTCGTCCAGCTCCGGAGCGGGGCAGGCAAGGGCAACGGATACGACACTAGCAGAGATTGCGCGGCGATGGCGAGTCTCTAGGCGACTGCCTGAGCACCGTGAGAAGACCTACTTCGGCCGCGGCGATGGTGTCGATATGGACGCTCTTTTTGGCGCTGTCGGCGGTGGCGGTGATGGTGACGTGGTCGCCGTAGAAGCCCTTCACCGCATCGGGGTTGTCGATGGTCCAGACGGCCTTCTTGGCCTCGTCCACAAACACCGGGGCCATGCCCATGCCGCCTTCGATGCACTTCTTGACGCAGGCCGCGCCGGTGCCGGCGTGCTTGGCGCCGCACATCGAGTCGGAAATCCAGCCGTTGATTTTGGTTGAATCGGCAGCCTTGGCCGCGACGGCGGGCAAAGGACAAAACAGCGATCAGCAAAGCGAGGGTACGCTTCATGTGAACCTCCAGGGGAATGGGAATCTCGATCAGCTTACATCATGCACCGGGCAGCGCGAATTCGGCAAGAGACTTTGCCGCTGAAGTTCCTTCACCGGTCAGAATCGCCGGCCGGGCGTTCTCCGTTTTGCCGACATGCGCTGCGCGCCTGGCCTCCAGGCTCTTCAACGTCGCCTCGTAGCGCTGCGACGCGGCGGAAAACCGGTTCACCACCTCTGAGGTCTTGCATGAACCTCGGGTTCTTCTCCCGAACCGCATCCAGAATGGGCGCGAACTTGGCCAGCAGAAAAAACCCCTCGCCGTTGCAGTCCACAAACAGCTCTGCTGAAACCGCGCCGTGCAGCACCATGGCCGCCGCCATCTCCCAGTAGCTGAGCACCTGGCGCAAATCGCATTATGCGGGTCGGCGGGGTTCAGCAGCAACGGCGAAAAGCTCCTCGGCCGTTGCCGGCCAGAACTCGCCGCCACCCAGGCACGCGCCTCGCGCATCAGCGCCTCGGTGCGCAGTTGGTAGAGTTTCAAAATGATTTCGGCATCGGCCGGGGTTGCAAGCATCCGTTCCATGAGGGTTTCTCCGCTGCTTCATAGTAACGGATTGAGGCGGAGGACGCCCGGAAACAGAAATCCGGCGAGGCTGTGCGCCCCGCCGGACTGTTCTGCGAACCCGGAAGTTATGCCGGCTGCAAGGCCTTCTTGCCGCTCTTCTTCTCCGCGGATTTCGCTCGGGCTTTTCGAGTACAGGGCCGTGGGTTTCAACCGTGGGCGGCGGCGGCGCGTCGCCGATCCGCTTGGAGTAGCTGCACACCACAGCGGCTCCCTCGACCGGCGCGGCTGCCTTTTTGGCCCGCTTCTTGGGCGCGGTCTCTTCCTCGACGGCCTTCTTCTTGTTGGGGCACTCCAGGAAGATTCCCGACTTGAGCGTCTTCTCGATCAGGTAGGGGCTTCCGCACTCCGGGCACTTTTTGGCGACCGGCTTGTAGTTGGAGGTGAAGTCGCACTTCGGATAATTGGTGCAACCCCAGAAGATGTTGCCGCGGCGCGCCTTGCGCTCGGCCAGGTCGCCCTCGCCGAGCGCAAGGCGCGCCGCGGCAACATCTTCTGGGGTTGCACCAATTATCCGAAGTGCGACTTCACCTCCAACTACAAGCCGGTCGCCAAAAAGTGCCCGGAGTGCGGAAGCCCCTACCTGATCGAGAAGACGCTCAAGTCGGGAATCTTCCTGGAGTGCCCCAACAAGAAGAAGGCCGTCGAGGAAGAAACCGCGCCCAAGAAGCGGGCCAAAAAGGCAGCCGCGCCGGTCGAGGGAGCCGCTGTGGTGTGCGGCTACTCCAAGCGGATCGGCGACGCGCCGCCGCCGCCCACGGTTGAAACCCACGGCCCTGTACTCGAAAAGCCCGACGCGAAATCCGCGGAGAAGAAGAGCGGCAAGAAGGCCTTGCAGCCGGCATAACTTCCGGGTTCGCAGAACAGTCCGGCGGGGCGCACAGCCTCGCCGGATTTCTGTTTCCGGGCGTCCTCCGCCTCAATCCGTTACTATGAAGCAGCGGAGAAACCCTCATGGAACGTATGCTCGCAACACCTTCCGATGCTGAAATCATTCTCAAGCTTTACGAATTGCGCACCGAAGCGGTGATGCGCGAGGCGCGCGCCTGGGTCACGGGCCAGTTCTGGCCGGCCACGGCCGAGGAGTATTTCGCCGTTGCCCTGAACCCTGCCGATCCGCACAATGCGTTTGTTCGCCAGGTGATCAGCTACTGGGAGATGGCGGCGGCCATGGTGGTGCACGGCGCGCTGTCGGCGGAGTTGTTTGTCGATTGCAACGGCGAAGGCTTTTTCCTGCTGGCCAAGTTTGCGCCCTTCCTTGATGCCATCCGGGAGAAGAATCCCAGCTTCATGGCCAAGACCACCGAGCTGATCAGCCGGTTCTCCTCCGCCGCCCAGCGCTACGATGCGGTGCTCAAGAGCGTCGAAGCCCGGCGCGCCAGCATGGCTGCAAAATAGAGAACGCCCGGCCGGCGATTCTGCCGGTTAAGGCCCTCCGCGACAAAAAACTTGCTGGGTTCACGCTTCTCGTGCATCATGAAATCGGATCGAGACTTCCCCTTCTCCTGGAGGTTCCCATGAAGCGCACCCTCGCTTTGCTGATCGCTGTATTGTCCTGTGCCCCCATGGTAGCCAACGCTGCCGGCGCAACCAAAATCAGCGGATGGATTTCCGACTCGATGTGCGGAGCCAAGCACGCCGGCACCGGAAAGGCCTGCGTCAAGAAATGCCTTGAAGGTGGCATGGGCATGGCCCCGGTGTTTGTCGACGAGGCCAAAAAGGCCGTCTGGGCCATCGACAACCCCGAAGCGGTGAAGGCCTTCTACGGCGATCACGTCACCATTACCGCCACCGCCGACAGCGCCAAAAAATCGGTGCATATCGACTCCATCGCCGCGGCCGAATAGAGTTTTCCTCACGTCCAGGCATCCCTGAGACTCGCCATCGAGGGCAATCTCTGGTAGTGTCGTATCCGTTGGCCTTGCCCGCCCCGCTCTGGGGTTGGATCGAGGCGCCAAAAATCTGCGGATCTGACCGGGAAAACCTATGGCACGAGCAATCTGGAACGGCAAAGTCCTTGCTGAAAGCGACACCACCGAGACGGTGGAGGGAAATGTCTACTTTCCCGAAGCCAGCCTCAAGCGCGAATATTTTCGCCCCAGTTCCACCACCTCCACCTGTCCCTGGAAGGGGCAGGCGCGCTACATGAGCGTGATGATCGACGGCGAAGATAATCCCGACGCGGCCTGGTATTACCCAGACCCCAAGCCGGCCGCGCGCCAGATCAAGGGCTATGTGGCCTTCTGGCGGGGCATCGAAGTCGTCGAGTAGAGCCTCGACCGGGCGCTCGGTCTTTGACAGCGTGAATTGGTACCAACGCTGGGTGCGGGTGCCCCCGGTCTCGATTTTGAGACCGGGGAAAGCACGAACTCAAGGTAACTTCTTCATCCGGCCGGAGCCCTAGTAGGCCTGTAACTGGTCCAGCGGCAGGCGCACCCTGAAGCAGGTTGAGCCCGGCTCCGAGCGCACGCTCAGGTGCCCGCGGTGCTTGCGCACGATGCGCATGGCATTGTCCAGACCTAGGCCAAGCCCCAGCCCCGGCGCCTTGGTGGTAAAGAACGGCTCAAAGATGCGGTCCTGCAGCTCCGCAGGAATGCCGCAGCCCGTGTCCCAAACTTCCACCAGCAGCATCTCGCCTTCCTGGCTGCAGGCCAGCCGCAGGCAGCCCTGGCTGCCCATGGCGTCCAGGGCATTCTCCATCAGCGCGGTCCACACTTGGTTCAGTTCGCCGCCGTAGGCGCTGATCGTTGGCAGATCCGGCTGGTAATCGCGCTCCACCTGAATTCGACCCATCCGCGACTGCAGCATCTGCACCGTGGCGTCCAGCCCGGCCGCCACATTCACCTCTAAAATCGGCGCGCGGTCCATGGAAGAGTAGGCCTTGATGGCGCTGATCAGGTCGAAGATGCGGGCCGTCGAGCTGACCAGCGTCTCCACCGAGCGCGATGAGCGCAGGTAGCGCGCAAAAAACTGCAAGCTGACGCAGGTCTCGCTCGTGCCCAGCAGCGCGTGCAACTCCTCCAGATCGCCGATCGTCACCCCCTGCTCGGCCAACTGCGGCGCAACCTCCCACACATCGCCGCAGCCCAGCGCGTTGAGCCAGGCGCGCAGCTCCTCCTCGCGCGCGATGAAGGCCACCGCATCCTGTTCCTGCTGCTCGCCGCTGCGGCCCAGCATCTTCTGCTCCCAGGCCTCGATGCCAGCCACCTGCGCCTCGCTCAGGCAAAGGTTCACCAGCTTGAAGCGGTTTTCCCGATTGGCGCGCAGTTCGGCCACCAGCCCTGCGGCGGCGCGCTGGGCCGCACTGGCCGGATTGTTCAGCTCGTGCGCCAGGTTGCCCGCCAGCTTGCCCAGGGCGGTCAGCTTTTCCGCCTGCTGTTCAATGCGGGTCACTTCGCGCACCCGGTCCAGCAGGGTCGAAACCACCCGCTGCCCCATGGAGGGAATGGCTTGCAGCATCTCTGGGAACAGCGACTTGTGAATAAACAGCGCCCACACCGGCGAAGCGGCAAAGCCCTGCCCGCCGTAGCCTTTCATGCGCGAGAAGGGCAGCAGCCCGGTCATCTGCCCGGAGCGGCCAATAAACAGCGCCATGGGCCCGCCGTGCTGGCGGCGCACATGGATTTCCCCCTTGAGGAGGAGCATCATCCGCTCTGCCGGAGCGCCTTCTTCAAACAGCACATCGCCGGTGTTGGCCACAAACTCCTCGCCGTGCCGTGCCAGCCACAGGCGGTCTTCCAGCGGCAGCCCGTGCAGCGGGCCGATGCGCTCCAGCGCGGCCGCGATCTCTTCAACGGGGGTGGGACAGGCAGGCGGCGAGATAGCAGCATGGAACATCCGGGGACCTCCGGGAACCACTTCAGCATAGCCGATTTCTGAATGCCATGGCAGTCTGGCCAGTGCGCGGTGGGGACGCAGCCGATCGCCATCAGGCGGCGTTCGCTATTCTGTATCTGTTCATGTCCGAGACCCGCAACTCAAGAAGAGCGAACGCATGACCGGCGCGGCGCGCATCGTCGTCACGCTGGCTGTCTTTGCATCCATGCTCGCTCTCATGGTGCTGCGCCCCCGCCGCTGGAACGAGGCCTGGTGGACGGTGCTCGCGGCCGCGGCCATGCTTGCCCTGGGCCTGGTCAC
>CAVZNE010000142.1:0-10226 GCA_963776445.1 Terriglobales bacterium | reverse complement strand
TGGATGCATTGATTTGCGGTCCTTCCCGCTAAGTGCTCCCATTTTTTGTCGAACCCTGGGTTGCTACTTTCGGCTCGGTTACCGCTGCATCTGGCCCCTTCTTCGGCCCCGCCTCACCGGACTTTACCGTCCCCCGTTTTCTGTCCCGCCACAGGACACTTCCGTTCAGCGGCTCTAATCTTTTATCCTTTTCCGCCCCCTGCCGATAACCACACCAAAGGAGCCACACGGCCATGATCGAACTTACCCGGCTCAACGGCACTCCCATCGTTCTTAACAGCGATCTGATCAAGACCGCCGAAGCCTCGCCCGACACCATGCTCACTCTCATCAATGGAGAAAAGCTGATTGTGCGCGAAGACTGCGCCGAGGTCACCGAGCGCGTGCTCACCTACCGCGCCCGCCTTCTGGTCTCCGTAGCCCGCCGCTTGCCCTCCTATGGCGATCTGCAGCGCGTCGTCTCCCTCGCCAGTCTGGACCTCTCACCCCGGCCCAATTCCGCGCCGCGCGATCCAAACACCGGCCGTTGAACGCAACCACCGGAGTGTTCGCGCCCGGCTACTGGAGATGATTCTCATGGATAAATCAAGCATCGGCGGTGTCTTCCTGGCCGTTGCCGGCATCGTCGCCGGGCTGCTCATCGAAGGCGGCAACCTGGGCCAGATTCTGCAGCCCACCGCCGCTCTGATCGTCTTCGGCGGAACCATGGGCGCCGTGCTCCTCCAGTTTCCGATGCACACCGTACTGGCAGCCTTCCGCAGCCTGGCTCACATCTTTGCCGCGCCCCGCAAGCAGCATGACCATCTCATCCGCCTGCTGGTCTCCTTCGCCAACAAGGCCCGCCGCAACGGCGTCGTCTCACTCGACGCCGACCTGCACACCATCGACGACCCCTTCCTCAAACAATCCCTCATGCTTGCCGTCGACGGCACCGAGCCCTCCGAACTGCGCAAGATCATGCGCGTCACTCTCGACTCGACCGCCGAATGCGAAGAGCGTCTCCCGCTGGTCTTCGAGTCCGCTGGCGGCTTCTCTCCGACCATCGGCATTCTCGGCGCGGTCCTCGGACTGATACAGGTCATGCAGCACTTGGACAACATCCAGGAAGTCGGCCGCGGCATCGCCGTCGCCTTTGTCGCCACGATCTACGGGGTGGGCATCGCCAATCTGTTCTTTCTTCCCTTCGCCGGCAAAATGCGCCTGCACATGCGCGAACAGCACCAGTGCCGCGAAATGATGCTGGAAGGCGTGATCTCCATCCTTGAAGGCATGAACCCGCGCATGCTCGAGGTCAAGCTCTCCGGCTTCGTGGATCACTCCGATCACAGCCAGAAAGAGCGCGCCGCATGACGCCCCGCCCCCGCAAGCACGTGAGCCAGGATCGCTGGCTGGTCTCTTACGCCGACTTCATCACCCTGCTGTTCGGCTTCTTCGTCGTCCTCTACGCCTTTGCCAAGGCCGATCAGAAAAAACAGATGCAGGTGACCGAATCGATCGACGCCGCCTTCCACTCCCTGGGCATCTTTCCCAATTCCTCCCGACAGCCTGCCAAAAACGCCGGAGGCGGCACTGAACAGGCGGTCTCGCCGATGAACATCGTCATGGGAGAGGATGTGCTCGCCCCCGCCAAGGTCAAGGACGACCTCGATCAGGTCCGCCGCGAACTCACGCAGACGCTTTCCAGCCAGGTTGCCCAGCACACCGTCTCCATCCAGATGGGCCGCGACGGCCTGGTCATCAGCCTGCGCGAGGCCGGATTCTTCAACTCCGGCTCCGCTGCGCCCCGTCCTGAGACTCTTCCCACTCTCCGCCAGATCGCCGCCTCGCTCGGCCGCACTCCCTACGACCTGCGCATCGAGGGCCACACCGACAACATCCCCATCCACACCGCCGAATTCGACTCCAACTGGGAACTCTCCTCGGCCCGCGCCACTCGCATCGCCCGCCTCTTGCTCGATTTGCACGCCCTTCCCGCCGACCGCCTCTCTGCCGCCGGCTACGCCGAGTTCCACCCAGTGGCCAGCAATAGCGCGCCGGAAGGCCGCGCCCAAAATCGCCGCGTCGATCTTGTCGTTCTGCCCCGCACCAAAATCAACTTCTCTTCGCCCGCAATGCCCCACCCCGCCGCCGAATGGCGCAAGATCACCGACGACTAACCCGCACGGCTGAAGCCGCGCCCTTTCAAAGAAGGACTTATTCAGAGCTTCCTTAAGCTGGAAAGCGAGAATGTCAGAATGTGGTCTATCTACTAAGGTCTATCAAAATCGCCGCCTTGTAAGTCCTTCAGGAGCGGCGCTGCGCTGCTTCTTCGTAGACGGCGGCGTATTCTTTGGCGGGCTGCTCCCAACTGTAGTTGCGGGCCATGCCGTTGAGCATGAGGATGGGCCAGGCCTCCTTGTCTTCAAAGGCCGCAATAGCGCGGTCGATGCACGCCATAAATTGCGGGGCGCTGTAGTCGGAGAACTTGAAGCCGGCGCCGGTTCCCTGCGTGGGGTTCCACTCGTCGATGGTGTCGTCGAGGCCGCCGGTGGCGCGCACCACGGGGACGGTGCCGTACTTGAGCGAGTAGATCTGGTTGAGTCCGCAGGGCTCGTAGCGCGAGGGCATGAGGAAGATGTCGGAGCCAGCCTCGATTTTGTGGGCCAGGGCGTCGTCGTAGCGGACCTGCACGGCGATGTTGCCGGGGTTGCGGAAGGCCCAGCCGCGGAAGAAGTTCTCGTAGAAAGGCTCACCGGTGCCCAGAGCCACCACCACCACATCGCGCTGGGCCAACGGCTCGGCAATTTGCGCCAGCAGGTCAAATCCCTTTTGGGTGGCAAAGCGGGAGACGATGCCGAGAACCGGCGTGGCGTCGTCAACATTCTTGAGACCGAAGGCGTGGAGAAGGTCGGCGCGGCACTCGTGCTTGCCGCTGAGATCCTCGGGCGTGTAGTGAGCCGCGAGGTTGCTGTCGGTGGCCGGGTCCCACTGGGCGTAGTCGACGCCGTTGAGGATGCCACGGAGGTCCGCCGCGCGGCGGTGCAGCAGGACGTCTAACCGGTTGCCGAACTCCGCTGTCTGAATCTCCTGCGCGTATTTGCGGCTGACGGTGGTGAGGATGTCGGAGTAGACGAGGCCGCCCTTGAGGAAGTTGAAGTCGTTGTACTGCTCCACCTTGTCCATGGTGAAGATGTCCCAGGGCAGCAGCAGGCGCTCGGTGGTGACGGGCGGAAAGGTTCCCTGGTAGGCGGCGTTGTGGATGGTGAACACGACTCCGCAGCCGCGCAGCATGGGGTCGAAATCGTAGACCGTGCGCAGGTAGATGGGGATCATGGCCGCCTGCCAGTCGTGGACATGAAAGACCTGGGGCACACCCAGTTGCTTGCAGGCCTCGATCACGGCGCGGCAATAGAGGGCGAAACGCTCGGCGTTGTCGGGATAATCGCCGCCCTTGACGCCGTAAAAACCTTCCCGGTCAAACATCTCGGGACAATCCACAAAGTAGTATTGCACGCCGTCGCGCAGGCCGCCGTCGACGATGCCGGCGAAGCGGTTGTAGTACTCAAAGGGAATGGTGATGGAGCGGACCGCGTACTTGAGTTCGGCATCGAGGTGGCGGCGGACCGCCGCGTAAAGGGGCAGGTAGACGGTAACCTGGTGGCCCAGCTTGACCAGTTCCGGGGGCAGAGCGCCTACGACGTCGGCGAGTCCGCCGGTTTTGGCAAAGGGAACACACTCCGAGGCGGCAAAGACGATGTGCATGAAAAGGACCCTCCGGGGCCGGGGCAAACAAAGCGAAATGGTAAAGATGCGCGGCCAAAGGGAAAGTCTACTACGCGCCTGCATGTGTTCGTACCCGCGGATGCGAAAGCTGGCCGGCGGAACCGGCCCGATTCATCTACCATCAAAGAAGCTCATGCCTACCAAACCCAAGCTCGGACAAAACTTTCTGAATGATGCGCAGGCGATTGATCGCATCGCCAACTCGCTGGGCGACGTTGCCGGCCGAACCGTGGTGGAGATCGGCCCCGGCGCCGGCGCCATTACCGGAGCGCTGGCGGCCCGCGCCGGCCATGTGCTGGCCGTGGAACTGGATCACGAACTGGCGCTGCATCTGCAAGTGCAGTTCCCCGCGGACAAAGTGACGGTGATTGAGCAGGACGTGCTGCACTTCGACTTTGCGGCGGCGTCGGCGGCAGCAGGCGAACGGCTGAAGGTGGTAGGCAACCTGCCCTACTACATCACCTCGCAAATTTTGTTGCGGCTGGCGGCCAGCAGCGCCTCGCTGGACCGCGCCATCCTGATGGTGCAGCGGGAAGTGGCGGATCGCATCACCTCCGGGCCGGGCTCGCGGGACTATGGGCTGCTGTCGGTGACGGTGCAGATGTATGGGCCGTGCGAGAACCTGTTCACGCTGCCGCCGGAGTCGTTTACGCCGCCGCCGGATGTGCATTCGACGGTGTTCCGCTGGCGGTTTGAGCCGCGCTTTGTGGAACTGGGGCTGGACGAGAAGAGCTTTCTGCCGTTTGTGCGCAAGGCCTTCCATCAGAAGCGGAAGACGCTGGCCAACAATCTGCGCGCCACCGGGCTGACGCCGGCCGCCGTGACGGCGGCGCTGGAACGCGCGGGAATCGAGTCGCATGCGCGGGCGGAGGCGTTGCCCATTGAGGCGCTGGCGGCGCTGTGGCACAGCTTGCAGGACGTTGGAGCGGTGGAAGAAACGGCCAAGGCGTAAAGTTCAGCCAGAGAAAAGCCGCGGTGGTACACTTTTGTGCGCTGGAGTTGCACCATGCACAAGCTGCGATCGATCTGGCTGGTTCTGACTGCCGCACTGCTGCTGACCTGCGCTTGCAAGCGGGTAGACTCCCAGGCCATTGCTCCCGTCGCGGAGAAACCTGTTCATTCCTTATTGCAAGGAGGCCATGCGATGTCCTTTCGACTGCAATCCACGGCATTTGCTAATGGCGATGCGATACCCAGAAAGTACACGTGCGAGGGGGCCGACCTGTCGCCAGCGCTGAGTTGGGATGGTCTGCCGGCCGGAGCACAATCGCTGGCGCTGATCACGGACGATCCGGATGCGCCGATGGGCACGTGGACCCATTGGGTGATCTGGAACATCCCTGCCCAGGCGGTGGGCTTGGCGGAGGGCGTGGCCAAGAGCGAAGTGCTGGAGAATGGCGCGCGGCAGGGCCGGAACGACTTCAAACGCATCGGCTATGGCGGCCCGTGTCCACCTCCGGGAAAAGCGCATCGCTACTTTTTCAAGCTGTACGCACTCGACGCCAAACTCGACGTGAAGGCAGGCGCCAGCCGGAACGAACTGGAAGCCGCAATGAAGCGGCACGTGCTGGCCGAGACGGAATGGATGGGGACGTACAAGCGCTAGTTTCGACGCCAGCTTCAGGAGTTCAAGGCGCGGAGGGCTTTGGCGGTGGTGACGACCTGGCCGGTGTGGCGCTGGGTGTGGTCCGCAACGTGGACGAGCGCGCCGCCAATGCTGGTGGACAACTGCTTGCGGCCCACGCCACGGAAGGTGTCGAGATTGGCCGTGGCCAGCACCCGCACCCTCTCCGCTGCATTGCTGAAAGACGCCTCGACCTCGGCCAGTAATTCGGCCAGTGTCTCGCCGCCGGTCTGCTCGGACTTGAGCATAGCCAACTGCTCGGCTGAAAGCGGATTGCCTTCCGCGTAGCTGAGCAGGCGGTCGGTGGAGCGGGCGATGTGGCGCAGATGGAAGGCCACGGAAGGCAGGCCCAGGGGCTGGGAGTGGACCTGGGCGTCGCTGAGGCCGGCAGTCCATTGGGTGAGGTCGTCGAGGGCCAGGTCGAGCGCATGGAGGACGGCGCGGCCCACCGCCGGAACATCGGCGTAGGTTCCGCCGAGCCACGGCTCGATAGATGGGGACATTTTTCTTTTCCTCGTTTTCTCTTGTTGATGAGTGGATGAGATGGGAGGGGTGAAGGATTCGGAAGCAGGCTGCGCCGGTTAAGAAAAGTTTCAAGTGCTACATTTGTCTTGATTCTTTCGGAGCCCATTCATGCATTACGAATTCGCACTTGTCCCCATCTTCCTGCTCACGTGGCTACCTGCCGTTGGCCAGCAAAATGCGCAGGCCATTTCTTCGGCCAATGCGGTACAAATAGCACCCGTTCTGCTACCGCAGCTCCTGACGGTTACTACGCCGAAACACTGCGATGAGCTCGATGGCGTTGTCAAGTTCGCTGCCATGATCGATACGGTCGGCGCTCCACAAGCTTTGAAAACGCTGCAAGCCAGCGACCGGCGTTTGATTGCCTTTGCAACGGAACTCATCGAAGCTCAGCGTTTTAAGCCCGGCACCATCGACGGCTCGGCCACGGCGGTCTCCGTCGAGCTGACCGTCGGATTGCACACCTGCGCACAACCCGAGAAGCATCCGACCAATGGAAATTTCTATCGGTTCACGCTTCGTGCGCACCCCCTGCTCGCGCTGGCGGTTGTCGCGCCTTCATCGGCACAGGAGGCCGTTCCGGCTGCGCACACAGGGGCAGCCATAGCCGAACAAGTGGGAGGGCATATCAGTGCGCCCATCCCAACGGTTCTCATCGATCCGGAAGCCCCTATTTCCGGGAAGTTCCCTAAACGCGGTTTCTGTCTTCTAGGCGTCACGATCGATGCGAACGGCATTCCGCAAAACATCCATGTGGTCCGCAGCCTCGATCCGGAACTCGACAGCAACGCCATCGAAGCGGTGCAGAACTGGCGTTTCAAACCGGCGCTCCGCGATGGCGGTACCCCGGTTGCTATCGCGGGAACTGTTGAGGCGACGTTCGAGTATATAGAAAAAGAACCGGTTACTTTTGCCACCTTTATCCCAGAAACGCCCGAGAAGATTCAGGCCAGCATTGCACACCACGACAGGAAACGCCCTGACTTGGAGCCTGTCAATGCCGACGAGGTGATCGCACGCTACATGCCGCAGAGCCGCATCTCGGGCCGCTGTCTCGTCTCGCTGATGATCGACACAAATGGCGTACCGCAGAACGTGCACGTCATCAAGGGCCTGGATTCCAGCCTCGACATGGAGACTGTCGAGATGATCGAACACTTGCGCTTCAAGCCGGCGATGAAGGATGGAACCACGCCGGTCCCGGTTGGGCTTATCGTGCCCGTGCGCTACAGAACGATGATGGGAAAACCCACATGGAGGGATTTATTCGTAGACGCCTTGGCTCTCGCAATCTTGCTTTAAGGGCGAAGGGAGAAGCTCTTCGCGTCGAAGATCGAACAAGCAAAGGCCCCCAATGAAACATAGCGGGCCTTTGCCGATTGCGAAATAGGCATCTTTGCGTTGCACTCCAATGCGCCTTAGCTGGCGCTTTTTACGCGGACCACGGTGATTTTGGAGAAGCCCTCGTCAAACGCCGGGGGTTTGAGCTTTTCGCCCATCTTGCGCATCACGTCTTCGCTCACCGAGCGGTCGCGCTTGCTGTTGCGCTCCAGGCAGACATCGAGGGGCACGTCGAAAAAGACCGCCTGCACCTCGTAGCCGAAGCTCTGGGCCATCTTGATCCACTGGCGGCGCTCGTGGGTGGAAAGGTTGGTGGCGTCCACGTAGTTCCAGGGCATGCGGGCGATGAGCCGGGCGCGCAGGAGGGAACGGAGAGTGGAAAAGACCAGGCCCTGGTAGCGCTGCTCCTCGACATCGTCAAAAAGGATATTGCGCAGCAGGTCGCTGGAGAGCGGGGTGACGCCGCGGCGGCGGAACCAGGTGGTCTTGCCCGAACCGGGCAAGCCGATGGCCAGCACGACGTAGCCCTTGGGAGCCTCCGCGGAGCGCTCGGCGGCTTCAGTCTCGGCGGGAGGCACGGAGGGCATCTCCGGCTGGGTTTCAAGTTCGAGGCGGCCGGAGCCTTCCGGTTCATTCCATTCCGGCCTTGCGGGCCGCGCGGACGCCGAAGTGGGACGCTGCTGAGACCGCGGGGCGCGAACTGGGGCGGCTGCCGGGGCCTCGTCCAGGTACAGGGGAACGAGTGGAGCTGGTTGATTCGAGGGGAGTTCCTGGCCAATCTTGCCAGTGGATTCCGAAGTATTGGGGGTATGTCTGGAACGTTTTCTCATGCCGATTTGTACACCTTCATCGTGATACCCGAATACCATACTTGGACGGGGTGCTGCAAATGGTGTGCACACCGTCACATACGATCGTAGGAGATAATAGGCACACTACCGGTGAGAGAACTTCTGCTCAAAAGCGGGATCGAAGCGGTTCAAGTTGGTTCCCGCAGACACGGGTGTTACGATCATGAGTTTGGTGGAACTGCCTTCTGGGGGTTTATCCAGACGCCGAACACCGCAAGCTTAAACCATCGCCTCACGGCAAACGAAGGAGAAGAAACACATGGCAGTTAAGGTTGGTATCAATGGCTTCGGCCGCATTGGCCGCAACGTATTTCGCGCAGCTCTTGGCAACCCCGAGATTGAATTTGTTGCCGTCAACGATTTGACCAGTCCGGCGACGCTCGCCCACCTGCTCAAGTACGACTCGATTCTGGGCAACCTGAAGAACGAAGTTGTTGCTGGCGAAGACTTCATCGCCGTCGACGGCAAGAAGATCAAGGTCTTCTCTGAGCGCGACCCCGCCAAGCTGGACTGGGCTTCAACCGGCGCGCAGGTTGTGGTTGAGTCGACCGGCTTCTTTACCGACGCGGACAAGGCGAAGGTTCACCTTGGACCGACGGTCAAGAAGGTCATCATCTCGGCTCCCGCCAAGAATGAAGACATCACCATCGTGCTGGGCGTCAACCAGGACAAGTACGACGCGGCCAAGCACAACATCATCTCCAACGCCAGCTGCACCACGAACTGCCTGGCGCCGGTGGTCAAGGTCATTCTGGAAACATGCGGCATCGTCTCCGGCATCATGACCACCATCCATAGCTACACGGGCGATCAGGTCATTCTGGATGCTCCTCACAAGGACCTGCGCCGCGCCCGCGCCGCTGCCCTGAGCATGATTCCGACCTCGACCGGCGCCGCCAAGGCTCTGAAGCTGGTCATCCCCGAGTCCTCGGGCAAGCTGGACGGCTTTGCCATCCGCGTTCCCACACCCAACGTCTCGGTCGTCGATTTGACCTTCATCGCCGAGAAGCCCATCACCGCCGTAGAGCTGAACGCCGCCTTCAAGAAGGCTTCTGAAGGCGAACTCAAGGGCATTCTGGGCTATGACGAGAACCTGCTGGTCAGCTCCGACTTCAAGGGCGACGCTCGCAGCTCCATCCTCGACGCTCCGTTGACCAAGGTGGTCGGCAACAGCGTGAAGGTTCTGAGCTGGTATGACAACGAGTGGGCCTATTCCAACCGCGTGGTCGATCTGATCGGCTTCCTGGCCAAGAAGGGCCTGTAAACAGTAGTCAGTTGTCAGAGATCAGAGATCAGAGATCAGATGTTTGGAGAACAGGGGGCATTGAGTGCTCCCTGTTCTCTGACTAAAATCAACTGAAAACCGATCTCTGACCCCTGACCTCTGATCTCTGAAAAACCCATGCGCACAAATATCCCTGGCACTTCTCCCTACGAGCCCATCATCGGCTTTTCCCGCGCTGTACGCGTGGACAATACCATTCATCTCTCTGGAACCGGCCCGGTTGGCGCTGAAGATCAGGATGCTGCCGGCCAGACCCGCCGCATCTTTGAAATCGCAGCCGAGGCTCTCGCGCAGGCTGAAGCTTCCTTTGAGGACGTTGTTCGTACCCGGATCTACCTCACCCATGCCGAGGACTGGGAGGCCGTAGGCCGCGTTCATGGCGAATTCTTTGGCGAGATTCGTCCCGCGTCCACCATGGTAGTGGTAGCCGCACTGCTCAATCCCGCCTGGCGCCTCGAAATGGAGATGGAAGCTATCATCCCCTACGACGACTGCTGTTGCGGCGAAGACGGCGAATGCTGCTGCGAAGACGGCTGCGACGAAGACGAATCCACTGACAAGTAACCCCAAACATCAAGGAAGGCACATTCCCATGGCAAAGCTCACGATTCGCGACATCGACCTGACCAATAAGAGAGTGTTTATCCGCGTCGACTTCAACGTGCCGCTGACCGAAGATGGCTCGACCATCACCGACGACACGCGCATCAAGGCCACGCTGCCCACCATCCAGTACGCCCTGGAGCACAAGGCCAAGGTCATTCTGGCCTCGCACCTGGGCCGCCCCAAGGGCAAAGTCAATCCCAAGTATTCGCTGCGCCCGGTCGTGGACCGGTTG
>CAVZNE010000141.1:0-10737 GCA_963776445.1 Terriglobales bacterium | reverse complement strand
GTCACGAATCGGACCGCCGCTCCCGAAGCGGGAACTGAATGCGGCCAGGGGCAGATTTTCACTCAAGTCCTGCGCGCTGCGCATTCATTTTCCTGGTCCGTCGATCCGGGAGCAGAGGATCTCGTTTCGGCTTCGGCCAACTGCATGCGGGAGTGGTACCAGTCGTCGATCCCCTGCTGTTCGCGTCGATCCGCAGCGACAGCGTCCCGCGCCTCGGTCTCCCCGATCAGAGTCTCGGCCTGCCTGCGCTCGACCCGTTTGCCCAGATACTCTTCACGCGACACAGCCACATCCAGCGCAGTCTGTGCAATCCTCGGAGCCAGCGCCGTGGCCAGGCGCTTGGCCGCGCGCGTCTCTTCAATGCCTGCCAGCCGGCCCAGCAGTTCCCCGCCACGAACGCCAGTTTCCACCAGGCGGCGTCCCCGGCGCTCTCGCTCAGCAGTAGCCGCCAGCGCATGTTCCAGCCGGTTCAGTTCTCCCAGGGCCGACTCCAGCGCCAGGCGGCACTGCTCTTCCTCAATATCCCGGATGCGGAGCAGACGGCGCAGAGAGCGGGAGACGGGCATAGCTCAGAGCTCCGCCGCAAGAGCGGCCAGACGGCGCACGCAGTCGGGAAAGCGGACCTGCTCGTGCGCGTCCTGCATCATGAAGGCGCGCATCGCGCCGCGGGCGCGCAGGGCCCGGTCCAGGTTCTCGTCCGAACCCGGCTTGTACGCGCCAATCCGCACCAGATCCTCGGAGCGGGCATACACCGCCATGAGACGCCTGAGCAGCGCGGCCTGCTCCCGATGGGCGGGCTGGGTGACGGCGGGCATCAACCGGCTGATCGAGTCCAGGACTTCGACCGGCGGATACCAGCCTTCGGCGGCCAGGGTGCGGGAGAGCACAATGTGGCCGTCCAGCAGCGACCTCACCGCGTCGACCAGCGGATCCTGCTGGTCGTCGCCCTCCATGAGCACGGTGTAAAAGGCCGTAATCGAGCCTGTCCGGAACTGCCCGGTGCGCTCCACCAGCTTGGCCAGCCGGGTAAAGACCGAAGGCGTGTAACCTTTGGCCGTGGGCGGCTCCCCGGCAGCCAGTCCGATCTCCCGCGCGGCCATGGCGAAGCGGGTCAGCGAGTCCAGCACCAGCAGCACATGCTTGCCCTGGGCAGCGAAGAACTCAGCCACCGTGGTGGCGGCCAGCGCGGCGCGCATCCGCAGCAGGGGCGACTGGTCGGAGGTTGAAACCACCACCACCGAGCGGGCCCGGCCCTCCACTCCGAGCGCGTCCTCCAGGAACTCGCCCACTTCGCGGCCCCGCTCGCCCACCAGCCCCACCACCGTCACATCGGCCTCGGTATTGCGCGTCATCATGCCGATCAGCGTGCTCTTGCCCACACCCGATCCGCCAAAGATGCCCACCCGCTGGCCTCTGCCCACGGTCAGCAAGGCGTCGAGCACGCGAATGCCGGTGCCCAGCGGAGTATGAATCGCTGTCCGATCGAGCGGCGAACGCACCGCTCCCTCCAACGGAAGGGTAAAAGAAGCAACGGGCGGCTTGCCTTTATCGATCGGAGCGCCCAGCGCATTCAGCACCCTGCCCATCAGCGCCGGACCCACCTCGATTTCGGGATGCACGCCCAGGGCCGCGACTCGATCGCCGTAGCGAATGCCCTCCGTACTCTCGACCGGCATGGACAGCACGTTCGAACCGCGAAAGCCAATCACCTCGGCCAGATGAGGACGTCCAAGCTGGTCCTGAATCTCGCAGCACTCGCCAACAGAAGCCAGAGGGCCGGCCGACTCGATGGTCTGGCCCACCGACTCCAGCACCTGCCCGCTCCAGCGCCAGGGCTGGCCGCGGTCCAGGCGGGCAAAATACCGGCTCAGCAAGGGCGTCATTTGCAAGCCTTCCTCTCTGCGGCACCCTCCGCCGCTGCGGCAGGCTCAATTCCGCGTCCCCCGGCGCGGTCAAAGAACCCGCGCGCAATCTCACCCAGTTGGGCGCGAATGCCCAGATCCACCGACCCCAAGGAGGTTTCGATTCTGCAGTCTCCCAGGCGCATGCCTTCTCCGGTCAAGACGGTGGGCTTCAAGGCCAGGTTCGGCAGCAGAGCAATGGATTCGGTCCAAAGGTCCAGTTCGCTGGCAGGCACATGCAGCGTTACCTGTGTCGACCCGGAGAGCTGCCCCAGCGCCACCCGCACGGCTCCGGTCAGCAGCAGCGGGTCCATCTGCGCCTCGCGGCGCAGGATACGGGCGGCCACCGCCAGCGCCAACTCGACCACCTCATGTTCTACCGATTGCATATACCGGTCGCGCTCCTGGGCAAAACTCTCGATCATCTCCGCGGCCTGGCGCACGCGTTGCTGGTCGCCAGCGGCCAGGGCCGCAGCCTGAGCCTCGCGTTCGGCCTCGTGACCCTCCAGCCGGCCTCGATCGCGGCCGGCCTCGAAGCTCCGGCGTGTCTCCTCGGCCAGTTCGCTTGCAAACGCGGCTCGTGCCCCGCTGTCAGTCGCCTCGCTAGCCGCAATGTGTGCCGGTTCGTCCCGCCCAGTCTCCTCGGTCCCCCCCCACCCACCCCAGACCGGTGAAGAAGCCTGCTCGGGACCGGCCGGATACGCGAAGATTTCAATGCATTCAGCTGCGCCGGTCTGAACTGCCGATCCCATCTCCCGCAAGGATTACCCCTTTCCCTCTTGATGCCTTGGCCCTGTTTTCCGCGCCGCCCGGTTGCCGCTCGGCCAGCGTCAGCCCCTATGCAAGCATCTCGTCGCCGGTCTCCAGCTTGAGAATCACCTTGCCTTCTGTCTCCAGTCTTCTGGCCAGGTTAAGAATCTCCTGCTGGGCCTGGGCCACCTCGCGCGAGCGCACCGGGCCCAGTACTTCCATGTCTTCTTTCAGCATCTCTACCGCCCGCGAACTCATGGCCTTGAAGATCTGGGCGCGCAACTCGTCGTTGGCCCCGCGCAATGCCAGAGCCAGCTGCCGCTTGTCCACCCCGGAAACAATCTCCCGAATGCTGGCCGCGGGCACGGCAACCAGATCTTCGAAGGTAAACATCAGGTTGCGGATACTCAGGGCCAGTTCCGGCTGGCCCTCTTCGATGGATTCCAGAATCTTCTTCGACTCTTCCGCGTTGATCCGGTTGAGCAGATCGGCCACCGCCTTGAAGCCGGAGTAGCTTTTGCGCGCCGTGTCGCCCATGCTCTCCAGCCGCCGGTGCAGGATGTGAGCCACGCTCTGCGCCATCTCCGGAGAAAACTGCCGCATCTCGGCCAGCCGCTGGATGGACACAACCTTGTGCTCCTCGCTCAGGTTGTCCAGCACCATCGAGGCCCGGCGCGGGTCCAGGTGGGCCAGCACCAGCGCAATGGTCTGCGGATGTTCGCCGTCCAGCAGCTTGCCCAACTGTTGGGGATCGGTGCGCTGCAGCTTGGCCAGATTGCCCTGTGCGGCCTCCTGGGAGCGGTGTACCAGCATCAGCAGATCCTCTGCGCGCTCCTTGCCGAAAGTTCCGATCAGCAGTCGGCTGGCGTAGTCCAGCCCGCCATGCAGCACGTAGTTCTGGGTTTCCAGCAGTTCCCAGAACTCCTCCAGAATCTCGGCAGACAGCTCCGGCGTAATACCGCGCAGATCGGCCAGTTCTTCGGTAAGCCTCTGCACATCCGGCTCCGGCAAGGCGCGCAGAATCTCCTTGGCCAGTTCCTCGCCCACCGCCACCAGCAGGATGGCCGCCTTGCGCACTCCGGACAAGCTCGCAGACTCGCGCCGCCGTGTGATTCCCTTCTCGCTCTCCTGCTCGGCCAAGTTGCTTTTCCTTCCTGCGCTCTACCTCTGCTGCTCGTCACTCTGCACGCCGCATTGCTGCTGAGTTTCATGCCGCTTTCAATCAGGTGCCCGCACCAGTCTGTTTTCATCCGCGCTGGCCGGGGTTAATCGGAGTGAATCCAGCTCTGCAGCAGACGCGAACTCTGCGTCGGTTCCTGCTTGAGATGCCCGGTAACCTGCTCGAAAATCTCCTGGCTTCTGGTCCGCTCGGTCTCCGTCTCGATGGCCTGCGGGGATTTCAGCGCCGTCTGCTCCGCAGCCGCCATCCCGGCGGGCAGTTCCTTGGCTGTCCCCTTGGCGCTGGCCTTCGGCGTGGGTGCGTTCCGGGCATGGCCCAGGGCAGGACGCACGCCAAACGCCAGCACCACCAGCAGGCCGGCCAGCAAGGCAATGTATTTGACCAGCACAGGTGAGTTCTCCGCTGTGTCCAGCGCCTGACGGACCGGCGAAACCGGCTGCAGGGAGCGGTTTTCGTCAAACGCCAGGTCTTCCACGGTCAGCAAATCGCCGCGCGCGGCATCGAAGCCCACCGCCGCCTGGGCCAGTGCGGTCAGATTGTGCAGTTCGTCGCCCGAGCGCGGCTGCCAGGACGCCGCCTTGCCCGCGGACGCCGCTTGCGCCAGCCGGTCGTTGACCACGATGGCCGCCGTCAGCCGCCGCACCCGGCCCGGATTTTCGACCACATGTTTTACTGTCTTTGATGCCCCATACGTCCCGGATTCGGTCTTGGCGCTCTCCGGCGGCGTGCTCTGCTGCGGATAGACGGGCAGGGCCTGGGAGTTGGGCGCATTGGAAGCCGTGCCGGGAACTCCGGCCGCCACCGGCCGGCCGCCCGTGGATTGCTCGCTGCGCTGCATCGAAAGAGTCACCGTCTGGTCCGGATCGTAAGTCTCCTGGGTCTCTTCCGAGGCTGCAGGATCGTAGTCCAGGGTGACCGAGGCGCGCACATTGCCGGCGCCGGTCACCGGCTCCAGGGTGGCGATCAGTTTCTCCTCCAGCGCCTGTTCGGCGCTCAGACGCAAGGCATCCGTGGTCTTGGGGCCGAGCGGCAAATGGCCTGCGGCATCGACCAGCACCACATGGTCCGGGGTCAACCCGTCCACCGCCGAGGCCACCAGGTTGCGAATCGCCTCCGGTTCGCCGTCGGCCAGCGAACGGTGCCGCAGCTTGAGCACCACCGAGGCCTTGGCCGGGCGTTCCTCTTCGCGGAAAAGCGAGTCGCGCGGCATCACCAGATGAATCCGCGCCGACTCCACATCGCTCAGCGTGCCCACGGTGTGCTCCAGCTCTCCTTCCAGAGCCCGCTGGTAGTTGACCTTTTCGTCGAACTCCGAACCCACCCAGTTGGGCTTGTCGAAGATCTCGAATCCCAGCCGGCCGCTCTTCAGGCCACCCTTGGCGGCGGTCGCCAGCCGCGCCTTGTCCAACTGCGCCGCCGGAACCTGAATGCCCGCCCCGTTGGCGGTGGTTTCATACGGAATCTGCGCCTGAGCGAGGATCTGGCCGGTCTGGCGCGCATCCTCCGGGTCCAGATCCGCGTACAGGGTGCGCCATTCCGTGCGCAGCGCAAACCACAGCAGCCCGCCGGCGAGAGCCGCCAGCAGCACAGCCGCCACCACGGCCCAGCCGCGCTCGGCAGGCCGCATCGCCGCCCAGCGAATCCGGGCCAGCGTCCACAAGCTGGCCAGCCGGTCGGTCCACTGGGGCGGCCCGGACAGGACCGGCGCGCTCTTCTCCAATTGTGTTCCGGTGGCCATGATCCCCGCGTCCCGCCGCTTCCCTTACGTTTTGCGCGTCCTGCGCAGCTTGTATCTTTTTGCCCGAGACCGTCTCGCACCAGAGCAATTCGTCCGCTTACCGCAATGCCCCCAAGAGCGGCCCTAGAACTGCATGCCGATCACCTGCTGGTAGGCCTGCACCGCCTTGTTGCGGACCGCCAGCGCCAGTTCGAAAGCCATGCTCGCCTTCTGGGTGGCGATCATCGCCTGGTGCACATCCACGCCCGAACCGGTGATCAGCCCGGTCACCGCCGCGTGGGCCTGGCTCTCCAACTGATCCACCTGGCCGACCGCGTAGGTAAGCAACTCGGAAAACGGCGCGGAAGCCGCGCCTTGGCCAACACTCAAAGTAGAGGCCGGCGACCCGCCGGCCAGACTTGGTAACGCCGTGGCAGCGGCCGTGATAGAGCTGATTCCAGACTGCATCGATCCTCCTTCAAGCCGCATGAACAACGACCATGGCCCCGTTTACGATTTTGCAATCTCCAATGCCGCGGAGATCATGCCCTTCTCGGCCTGCACCGCGGAACTGTTCAGTCCATAGGCACGTGTAGCTCCCATCAGGTCCACCATCTCTGTGAGGGGATTAATGTCCGGATACGCGACATATCCGTCGGCTCCGGCATCGGGATGACCGGGGTCGTAGCGCTTGAGCGGGGGCGCGGAGTCTTCGACCACCTGCGCGATGTGCACACCCGGAGCCGCCGTACTGGAACTCGGAAAAGAAAGCGCAGGCAGCGTGGCCGCCTTGGCGCTCCCCGAAGCCGTAGTCCCAGAAGCCGCAGTCATGGAATCGAGAAACCCGGGATCGCCCTGATTGGCGGCAAAGACCACATGCTGGCGGCGGTAGGGACCTCCCGTGGCGGTGCGCGTGGTTTCCGCGTTGGCCATGTTGGCCGCCACCACCTCGGCGCGCATCCGCTCGGCTTGCATGGCGCTGCCCGAGGTCTCCATCAATCCAAACAGATTCATCTCCTCTGCTCCTTCCTGCTTCCCGTTTACTTGCCGTCTGCGTGGATGGCATCCATCACCATCTGGTACTGCTGGCGAAGCAGGGCCACGCCGGTCTTGAACTTCAGTTGCGCCTCGGCCAGGTTCAGGCCTTCGCGATCCATGGAGACGTTGTTGCCGTCCGGCCGCGCCACCAGCCCGTCCACGGCCTTGAGCCGCACCGGCTTGGCCGGGCGGCCCTGATCCACGCCGCCCAGCGCCTCCCGCATCTCGGCCTCGAAGTCCATCCCCACGGCCCGGTAGCCAGGGGTATCGATGTTGGCCATGTTGGCGGCGGTCAGCTTGGCCTCGTCCGAAGCCAGATCCAGGTAGCGCGCTACCTGCTCGCTCAATCGCGTCTCGATCTCCATGCTCATCGCAACCTCCCTTCCGCCATTTCGAGTTTCCCCGACTTGAAATCTGTTGAACAGAAGGCCGGCTCAATTCATGGTCAGGCCAAAATCGATCTCCCGCGCGGTCAGGACGGCTTCATCGCCTGCCAGAATGGCGCCCCGCTCCAGAACGTGTTCCAGTTCGCGGACATTCCCCGGCCAGTCATGCGCGGCCAGTTTCAGAAGCGCACTCGGGTCGATACTCTTGACAGGTGCCTCGCGGCCCATCTTCTGCATAAAATGCTCCACCAGCAGCGGCAAATCCTGGGCGTGTTCGCTTAAAGACGGGGTGCGAATGAGGAATACGGCCAGCCGGTAGTAGAGGTCGGCGCGGAAACCGCCCGACTGAGTATGCTGGGCCAGCGGCTGATGGGTGGCGGCCACGATGCGCACGTCTACCTTCACCGTCTCGTTGTCGCCCACCCGCTGCAGTTCGCCGCTCTCCACAAAGCGCAGCAACTTGGATTGCAGGCTGAGCGGCATCTCGCCGATCTCGTCCAGAAACAGGGTGCCCCCGTCGGCGGCTTCAATGCGCCCGGTGCGCCCCTGCACCGCGCCGGTAAAGGCGCCCCGGGTATGGCCGAATAGCTCAGCTTCCAATAACGCTTCGGGAATGGCCGCGCAGTTGATGGCGACAAAGGGCTTGCGGCTTCTGGCCGATAGCCGGTGCAGGCCCTCAGCCACCAGTTCCTTGCCCGAACCGGTGGGCCCCTCGATCAGCACCGGGGTCGACCGCGGAGCCACCAGGCGGATGCGGCGGCTCACTTCCAGCATGCAGGGAGCGTTGCCAATCAGTTCCGGGAGCCGATCAATCGTTGCCGCCGCCGCTGTGCTATGGGAGGGCAGTTCCACATGGACTGCCGTTGCTGGCACGGAGTGAAGGCCGGTCCCAACACCCTGCGGCGAGCAAGCTGCAGAAGCTGTATGCGCTGTGTCCGGTCGCGGAGAGAGGTGCGCACCACCGGGAGCGGGGTTGGGCCGGTCGAGCGCGGGCGCGCTATTCCAGGCTGCGGTATCGGTGTCCTGGGTGCGGCGCAGCGCATAAAGCAGCTCCTGGCGATAGGGACCGCGCGGGCTTTCCTGCGCAGGTACCCCGTCCGCTGTGACCAGATCCACTTCAGGAAAGCTGCCGCGAAAGTCCTTGAGAAACTCGGTCAGATCGAGATCGGGCAGCCAGGAGTCGACGATGATGGCTTCGGGGGGTGTGGCTTGGGCTTCGGCCCAGGCCTGGGCGCCGCCTTCGGCCTCGCGCACCTGCCAGCGCAGGCCGGTAAGAATCTCGGAGAGCCGCTGGCGAAAGCTGCAATCGGCGCTGGCCACCAGAGCGGTGCGGGGCCGAACGCGGGTGACGGGGGGAAGGACGGAAACCGGAAAGGAAAGCATGTAGATTCTCCTGAGCCTCGAGCGGGTTGATGAAAAAACTAGTGCACGTTGATGGCCGGACCGCTTGCAGCCGGCCTGGCTGGCAGCTCGGCCAGGGCCGCGGATGCGCCCAGAACCAGACTGGCGGAAAGGGCCAGGTCGGCCTCAGAGGGCACCATATAGCCCTGTCCACGTACCGTCCGGATCAGGCAGCCCGGAGGCGGATCCTGCAGCTTGCGGCGCAGGTAATTCACATACACATCCACGATGTTCGTGGTTTGCGCCGGTTCCATGTTCCAGACCGAATCCAGCAGTTCCACCCGCGAGACACACTGGCCGCGATTGAGCATCAGGTGCTCGAGCAGCGAGAATTCCTTGTTGGTGAGCAGAATCGCCTGGCCGTTGCGGCGGGCGGTGTGGTCCAGCCGGTCCAGTTCCAGATCCCCGGCGCGCAACTGCAAACGCGCCTCGCGCTTGCGCCGCAGCAGCGCCCGGCAGCGCGCCCGCAGCTCATGCAGGCTGAAGGGCTTGATCATCAGGTCGTCGGCGCCGCGGTCCAGGCAGCGAATGCGGGTTTCCATCTCCTGCCGCGCGGTCAGCACCAGCACTGGCAAGTCCGCATCGAGCAGGCGAATCTCTTCGAGTACCTGCTCGCCGTCCTTGACCGGCATGTTCAAGTCGAGAATGGTCAGATCGGGCATCTCTTCGCGAAACGCCTCCACTGCCTCCCCTCCGTCGCAGGCCAGGCGAATGCGATGCCCGTCGGCCTCCAGTCCGCGGCGTAGAAACAATCCCAAAGCCTTGTCATCTTCGGCGATCAACAACCTCATGGCATTCTCTCTTTTGGCAGTGCCCTTAAGCTGGGGCTCCGGCCTTTTCCTGGTTCCTGCAGGCCGGTTTAGCGTCTGCTAACCGCGGCACTCCTTAACCTTGAGACGCGGGGAAGAGAAACTCAAGATGATGAGGAGAAAACAAGAAGGGGGCAGTACAGGATCGGAACACGCAGAGAGAACTGTCCCATTCTGGGTCAGTCCTCTCCGGGCTCACGTTCCCGTTTCCTTGGAAGAGTTGATGTTCATGCCTTGGCGAAACCGAACGGCCATGACGGACCGCTGCGATTGGACCTAGGATCTTGAAGCGGCTGCCATGGCCCTGATCGCACCTTTTTCCCGATACATCTCCGCATCGGCTCGGGCCAGAAGCCCTTTCAACGTCTCGCCTCCCAGGTGCTCCGCAAGTCCAATGGAGGCGTCCACGCGAAGCTTGACGGAGCCGTCTCTTCCCTGCACTTTGTAATTCCCGCAGACCCATTCCCGAAGCCGGTCAACCTTCACTTGCGCCTTTGTCCTGTCGCAATCCAGAAGAAGGATGAACTCGTCTCCGCCCCAGCGCCCAATCATGTCAGTGGATCGGCACACGGACTGAAGCTCGGCGGCAAACTGCTTGAGTACTTCGTCTCCCGCCAGGTGACCATGCTGGTCGTTGATTTGCTTGAATCCATTGATGTCGATGATGGCCACGCAAAGTGGTGCGCCGGTGCTGATCCGGCTCGCAATCCGGTCTTCCACCCAGAGCCTGCTGCCGAGCCCTGTCAACGCATCGCGCGAAGCAATTTGCTCGGCTTCTTCCAGCTTGGCCTGATACGTGGAAACTTCCGCGCGAAGCTCTTGGATGGCAGCCTTTCCTTCCGCGGTCATTCGATCGATCGATGTCTTCAACTCCGCCGCCGTGCTCTCGATCGAAGCACGGATCTCGGTCAAGTCTTCCAGGCAGGCAATCTTCTCCAGCCGGGAAGTCACCTCGCTGATCTGTCCAGCGCAGCGCTGGTCTCTTGTTCCGACAGACTCGGCCGTACGAGCCATAACGAGCAGCATCGCTTTGATCTCGCCAGTCTGTTGCCGGTAGTGGCTGGCTGTCTGTTTACCCCACTCCTGCAACCGCTCCTGCACCTTCTTCTCCGTGGCTTGGACAACTCCGCAGCTAGCCGGGGCCGATAGATTGGCCTCCAGTTTCCCCAGACTCTGTCTCAGCCCCGTTCCAAGGGCGGGACAGGCATCCATGCTGCAGCAGCCCATCTCCGACAAGGCAGAGCGATAGGCAGCAAGGGCCACAGAGGCAAGATCGCTCTCGCCCGGTTCGTCACACGTCTGCGAGCCATCCCGTGCTGCATCAATGTACCTTTTTAGCGAGATCATTTGCCCTCGAATGAATGAGGTCCGCGGCGAACCAATGCGCGAACCGTCAATCCCTACCATCGGCAGAAAATGGCCTCTTCGTTAACAGGATATTTACCGGCTTCCTCCATCACGATAGAACTACCCGGAAAACTTCGGCCAACACGTCCTGCGAGATGCGCCACATCGCTATTCGACTGGAACTGGAGACAGGTCTTCAAATAGGAAC
>CAVZNE010000140.1:0-6833 GCA_963776445.1 Terriglobales bacterium | reverse complement strand
TTCCGGAGAAATGTCTCCGCGATCATGCGCAGGGACCACCAGGCCTCAAACGTGGTTTCGCCTGGAACCGCGCCGCCTAGCCGATCATTGGCGCGACGAAAGAGAAAACTCGAAAGCTGCTGGAGCAGGCAGGCTGCCGTCTGATAGGCGGGAGTTGTGAGAGGTTCCGTGCAGCATCCAGTCATGAGCGGCCGCCTTCCTGCTTGCGAATCTGCTGCCTGAAGAAGCCGACGAGGTACTCTTCGGCCGCGTCCCGGTTATGCCAACCGCGGATTCGTTCCCACACCTGCTTTCGGGTCGCGACGTCGACCTGCATCCAATGATCGATGCAGGCAATGTGGTCACCCTGGACGGGAACCACGCACATAGGATGACAACAAACTCTCTTTGGCATAGCTGATCCTTTCGGATGGAATGGAGCGGGGCGGCCGGAGGCTAAGCCGCCCGCCCCTCTCGCCCCTCCCGCGCTGTCTAGGCGTTGGGGAGCATTGCGGCTCGCGCTTGCTGTCTGCGAGCCAATCTGCGGTCATGAGCGTTACCTGAAAATCCGGTCTCTCGATCAGTGGTTGCGGCGGTTGAAACGTCGATCGACGGTTCTTCCTCAAGCTGCTCCAAGACTTCCGAACGAGCAACAAGCACCCAGGCCGCGGCTATGAAAGCGATAAGAATGGCCAATTCAAGAACAGCAGGAAAATGCATTGCGTTCTCCGTTCTGGCGCTCACCCCGCGCCTCTTCTGAGATCACGGCCCACACCGCCAGCCGCACCAGCGAGTCAGGCCGCCGCCGCAGCTTGCGCATCGCGCGCTCGTATTCGGCATAGGCCGTCCGCGGCTTAATGCCTTCGGCCCGCGCGATCTCGGCAAAGGTCATCATGCACTGCGCTCCAGCTCGGCCGGCCGAGCGTCTAGGGCGCGGCAAAGCATCCTGGCCAGCTTCGGCCGGCTCAAATGCAGCAAGAGCTTCTTGTCTGTCAGAGAGGGATCAGCGGCCATCAACCTTGTCACCAAAACTAACCTCGGCTCTCCAGCCAAAGTGGAGAGCCGAGGGTCAGCAGGTATAGGTGCTGGTGTAAATGCTGTCAGAGATTCCACCGCGCGATCGGGCGCGCGATTGAACCCGTTGAGGGTCCGAATCCCGTCGATGTACCAGAGGCGATCGGGGCTAAAGCGCTGTGCAGGATCAGAGAGACGGCGCCAGGAGTCGCCAGATCGAAAACGGAGGTAGGATTCAATCGCCCGGAGCCATTGGCCACCAGTGCGCTGGTCACGCTCAAAGTCATCCACCTGACAATAACGCGGAAGCGCCCTATTCTCCGGGAAGAGCTCGAGTTGCCGCCATGTCAGCTGAATGCCCACCGGGTACTCCCCGCCCAGAGCACCTCAGCAGAACAACAACGTCCGACCGGATTCAATGTCCGATAACGGATATTCTGTATAGTGTAATCGCGTAAAGCCAAGCCCTAATCCCCAAGGCGCTTCTTGGAGTTTCAGGGGATCATTCTTCCCTGCGCTTTCTGTCTACATTTTGTAGCGCCCGAAGTCGTCGTCATTCAGACCTTCAAGCCAGCCGCGCAATTGCTCCGCTGTGGGGCCTTCGGGAGGACCAGAAGTGTTCAGCTTGGCGGTTTGCATGACCTCTTCGGCTACAAAGATTGGGCAGTCGGCGCGTAGCGCTAAAGCGATCGCGTCGGAAGGACGGGCGTCAATCATCACCGTCTCTTCGCCTTGCCGCAACCACAGGACGGCAAGGAACGTGTCGTCTCTAAGTTCTGTGATCACAACACGATCCATTTGGGCGTTCAAGTCCCGAATCAGATTTCGGGTCAGATCATGGGTCATCGGGCGCGGGGCGGCGACCTTCTCGATCTCGATGGCAATGGCGTTGGCCTCAAAAATACCAACCCATATCGGCATCACCGCATCTGAACCCACGTCCTTGAGCACGACAATGGGCATGTTGGTGGCGGGATCCATCATCAACCCGCGTATCCGCACCTCGATATCCATGCATTCCCTTTCCGCTCTCGCACTAATCTTAGTCCGCTTCGCCGACCAGACTGTTGGGATGTGTCCCGGTGATTTTCACCTGTACATAATTGCCTGGGGCCGGAGCAATCGCTTGGGCACAAGTGAAGTTCACTGGGATGTTCTGGCTGCTACGTCCGATAACCTGACCACGCGAGGGGTGCTGTCCTTCAACCATCACTTCCATTACTTCCCCTAAGTGCTTGATGTAATTGTTTCTTTGGATCTCCCGCTGGCGATCAAGCAGCACTTGAAGCCGGGTTGCCTTCTCCGCCTCCGGGATCGAATCGATCATGGTCAGCGCTGGGGTATTGGGTCGCGCCGAGTACTTGAAACCGTAGACGCAATCGTACTCGACCGCCTCCAGAAGTTCCATGGTCTGGATGAAATCCTCCGCAGTCTCCCCTGGGAACCCCACGATGATGTCGGTGGAGATTGCGATCGTTCGCCGCGCTGCCTTGATCCACGCAATCCTTTCCAGGTACCAGTCGGATGTGTACTCCCGCGCCATCAGTTTCAAAATCCGCGAAGACCCCGACTGCACCGGCAAATGAACATGGTCGCAAAGCGTTGGCACAGCGTCAATCACTTCGACAATCTCCCGTGTAAAGTCGCGCGGATGGCTGGTGGTAAAGCGCACCCGGCGGATTCCCGCCACCTGGCCCACGGCTGCCAGCAATTCCGCGAAGGTCCGCTTCCCTTCCGGATCGCGGTAACTATTCACGTTCTGGCCCAACAGTTGAATCTCTGTGAACCCCTGGTCCACGATGCGATGCGCTTCGTCCAGAACGGACGAAAATCCGCGGCTGCGCTCCTTGCCGCGCGTGTAAGGCACTACGCAGTAGGCGCAGAACTTGTCGCAGCCCTCCACAATGGTGATGTAGGCGCGGCAGGGATTCTCGCGAGCGGTGAATTCCGTCTCGAAAGTCTCCTCGGTCTGGCGATCGTCGAGACCGGTGATGCGGGTTTCGCCTGCTTCCAAGCGGGCCAGCATCTCGGGCAGCTTGCGATACGACGCCGATCCTGAGACAAGCGAGACATACGGCGCCCGCTCGAAGATCTTCTCGCCCTCTTGCTGCGCCACACAGCCCAGCACGCCGAAGCGCTTGCCTAGATTCTGTTGTCTCTTGTAGTAGTCGAGGCGATGAAAGACTTTTTGCTCCGCCTTGTCGCGGATGGAACAGGTGTTGTAGAGGATCAGGCCTGCCTCTTCTTCCGTCTCCACCTGGCGGTAGCCCTGGTGCCGGAGTGTGCCAATAACCTTTTCCGAGTCATGGGCATTCATCTGGCAGCCGAAGGTCTCTAAATAGAAAGTTTTATCAGTTGCCATAGCAATCCCAAGTATACCGTGAACGGTGTTTGCTTTCTGTTTGGCGGACAGGCCTTCTCTCAGCGCAACCCAGTATGCAGGTAGGCCAGCAGAGCAGCCATCTGCTCCTCGGTAAACCGCCCGGCGAATCCGGGCATACTGCCCTTGCCTTGCAGTACGTTCTGCCGCACCGCTGCATCGGTAGCCGCAACGCCGCTGGGTAGCGTCTTCCGCGCAAAGACTCCTTGCAGATCCGGCGGAACCTTCTTCAAGGCCAGGTCGTTGTCTTCGTGGCAGTGGGCGCAGCGGCCGGCGTAGAGACGCTTGCCTTCTGCTTCCTGCGGAGTGAGCGCAGGCGCTCGGTGGCAGCCTGCCTGAACCAGGCCTGCTGCCATCCCCACTCCAAGAAGCACAGCCCCCACGCATGTTTGCCAGGCGACGGGCCAAACTCTACGCATTCTGTTTCCCGGCGAACTGGGCGCTCACATAATCCCAGTTGACCACCTGGAAATAGGCCTTCACGTAGTCGGCGCGCTTGTTCTGGTACTTCAGGTAGTAGGCGTGCTCCCACACATCCACGGTCAGCACCGGCTTGTATCCCAGCGTGAGCGGGCTGTCCTGGTTGGCGGTGGTTTCAATCGCGACTGTGCCGTCCGGCATCTTCACAAGCCAGGCCCAGCCGCTGCCAAACACGCTTAAGGCCGCGGCGGTAAGCTTGTCCTGAAAACCGGAGAGCGAGCCGAACTTGGTATCGATGGCCTTGGCGAGCTCTCCAATCGGAGCGGCGACGCCCTTGCCCAGCGTTGGCCACCAGAAGGAGTGGTTGGCGTGGCCTCCACCCTGGTTGCGCACGGCGGTGCGGGCTGATTCGGGCAAAGCGCTCAGGTTGGTCACCAGTTCTTCGACGCTCTTCCCTGCCAGCTCTGGGTGGGCGGCCACGGCGGCATTGAGATTGTTCACATAGGCCTGGTGGTGTTTGTCGTGGTGCAGGTGCATGGTCGCCGCATCAAAGTACGGTTCCAGGGCGTCGTAGGCATAAGGAAGCGCGGGCAGCGTAAAGGGCCAGGATGGAGGCGCGCTCGGAGCCGCGGCAGCCGCCTGGCCTGCCCTAAGTCCTTCTGCGCGCGAGGCTTTTGTCAAAAGCAGCGCGCTGGCTGCGCCGCCAAGATGCTTGATTGCTGTTCGCCGGTCCATCATGATTTGTACAACCTCCACTCCGTTCGATGCCCAAACCGCAAAAAGTATGCTTAGAAGTAGAGAAAAGCCTATGAGACCTCCGCTCATAGCCCTGCTAGAGGACAAAAAAGCAGATGGAAACTGGCGCAATCTGATTAAGTCTTGCTTTGATAGGGCACGCTTTCAGCTGCGTAGAGTTCCGATGCTTTGAAAGGACACGGCTTCAGCCGTGCCGCTAACGTCCGCATGGGCAACGCGGGTTAGCCCCTGAGGAATGGTTTCCTTTTATCGGTTACTTGTTCAGAGGTTCTCTCCGCAGCAATGTTGTAGGGTAAAACGGATGACTGATTCGGATGAAATACTCACCCCGCTGGCTCACTCGGCCCAAAGCCGCTGTTTCGGCTGCGGCCCGGCAAACTCCACCGGCTTGCGCCTGGAGTTTCTGCTTGCAGAGGATGGCACCATCGTCTGCCTTCCAACGGTTCCAATCTGCTTCGAAGGCCCGACCGGCTATTTGCATGGCGGCATCATCGCCACCCTGCTGGACGAAACCATGAGCAAGTCCGTCCGCGCCTCCGGGCGAACCGCGGTGACCAGCCATCTGGAGATCGATTATCTGCGTCCGGTTCCCTCCGGTACGCCGATTCGCCTGGAGGGCCGCGTGGTGCGCAGCGAGGGCCGCAAACATTGGACCGAGGCGAGAATCCTGAACGGCAGAGGGACACCTCTGGCCCGTGCCGAAGGCCTGTTCGTCGAGGTGCGCGCCAGAACGTAGGCAGAGGCGGCCCGAAGGCCGCCCCATCCTGGCCTAATGAATCATGTTGATGGTTTCCTGGGTTACGGTATCGAAGGTGGTCACCGCCTTGGAGTTGGCCTCGAAGGCGCGCTGAGCGATGATCAGGTCGGAGAACTCTGCGGAGATGTTGACGTTTGAGGCCTCCAGGGAACTGCCTTCGATCGTGCCGCGTCCACCCGACCCGGCCACGCCTACCGAGGCATTGCCCGAGGCGGTGGTGGCCTGGTAATCGGACGATCCCCTGGCAGCGAGTCCCTGCTCGTTGCTCACCGTGGCGATCGCTAGTTGACCCACGCTCTGCGTTTGGCCATTCGAATAGGTGGCCGTCACCACGCCGCTTGAATCGATCGCGAAACTGTCGTACTGGCCGCTGGCATATCCATTCTGGCTCGTAGCAGTCGTTGCGGAAGTGGCCGAGGTCTGGCTGATGTTCCCCGTTCCACTGGAGCCAAACAGATTCCACGTCAGGTTCATCGCAGCGGCCCCGTCGGAAAGTCCTGCAAAGGAAATGCCGCTCACATCCGTGGCCGGGCTCACCAGGTTACCGCTCGAATCGAACGTCAACTTTCCCGTTGCAGTGGACGACGCCACCGGATCCTGGATCACACTCCCGGAAGTCGAAATCCCGGCGCCGCTGATGCTCAGCTGGCCCGCAGCCGAGGCTGTAACTGTCACGCCGGTTATGCCTGCCGTGGTCAAGGCGCTCTGCAGGGCAGTGGCGTACTGGGCCACCGATTCGCCGGAGGTGACCGTCGGCGCAGCGATCGTCCCCGTTCCGCTCGCCGTTGGCCCGGTAATGGTCAGGTCGGTTCCGGTATTCACCGTGGCCAGGGTGCCGCTGCTCGATCCGAAGTTGTAATCGGTAGTGGTCGTGCCGCCGGCGGTCGTGGAATTGGCTTGCAGCGTATCCGGCATCGAGACACTGTAGGACCAGGCGTTGGTTCCCGTCTTGGTAAAGGTCACCGTAGCCTCATAGCTGTTGCCCAGCGAATCGTAGACCTGAGTCTCGTCGGAGGCCGAGGTGCTGGTCCCCACGGTCGCCGCCGAATCCAGGTTGGTGGTCATGCTGAGGGTGGTTGTCGCCGAAGGCTTCATCACCTGCCCGGTCGGGATGTTGATGTCGCTCAATCCGCCGCTGGTATTGACCACGCCGTCGGTTGCGCCGTACCCCATCACCGCCAGGCCGCTGGCGTCTTCCAGGGTGCCATTGGAACCGACTTGAAATGTGCCGTTGCGGGTCAGCAACTGGCTCCCGCCATCATCCAAGACAAAGAACCCCGTGCCAACGATTGCGGCGTCCGTCGAAACGCTAGTCGAGGAGATGGTGCCGCTGGTGAAGTCGGTGCTGTTCGAAGCCACCTTTACGCCAGAACCCACCTGAATCGCATCTCCCGAGCCAGAAGCGCCGATCTGCTGATAGAGCAGATCGCTGAAGGTGGTTGTCTGGGCTTTGTACCCCGTGGTGTTCATGTTGGAAAGATTATTGGCGATGGTATTCAAAGCCGTTGAATCAGCTTCGAGTCCAGT
>CAVZNE010000139.1:0-9500 GCA_963776445.1 Terriglobales bacterium | reverse complement strand
CGGCCGAGAGCGGTCAAGGCCTGGGTGATGGCTTCGTCGTGGCGGGTCCAGTCGGCCTTCATCAGGACCACATTTCTGGCCTGGAAGGCCTGCACGACTTCCGGCTGCTGCAGAGCCACACGCTCATTGACCTGGCAACTGAGGCACCAGCGGGCGGTGAAGTCCACAAAAACCGGCTGCCCGGCAGCGAGAGAGCGGTTGACCGCGGCCTGCGACCACGGCTGCCAGACGCCGTTTGTGTCCGCGGGAGCAGAAGACTCCGAAGCGGTGGTTAGCCTGGCTGGAGCGAGAACTGAGAGCGCCACCACGCCCAGAAGAAACGCGGCGGCTATCAGGGTTGCCCAGCGCTGGGCCGGCCAGCGGCCCAGGAACCAGCCGGCGATGGCCAGCAGCAGGAAGCTGGCCAATAAGGAAGCCAGAACGCCTGCGCCGTAGGCCTGCGCCAGCACCCAGGCCAGCCAGATGACGGTGGCGAAGATGGGCACGGAGACGGCCTGGCGGAGGACTTCCATCCATGCTCCGGGACGGGGCAGAATGCGGGTCCAGGCGGGCTGCAGGGTGAGCGCGACATAGGGCGCGGCCAATCCCAAAGCCAGCGCCGTGAAGACGGCAAAGGTGACGGCAGGAGGTGCGCTGAGCGCGTAGCCGATGGCTGCTCCCATGAAGGGCGCGGTGCAGGGCGTAGCGACGACTACGGCCAGCACGCCGGTGAAGAAGCTGCCCGTGTAGCCCTCCTTTTGGGCTAGCGAACCGCCGGCGCTGGTGAGGGTAAGACCGATTTCAAACTGCCCTGCCAGCGACAGGCCGAGGAAAAACAGCAGGCTCGCCATGAGGGCGAGGAAGACCGGGGACTGGAACTGGAATCCCCAACCGAGGGTGGCCCCGGCAGCGCGCAGGCCGAGCAGTACGGCCACCAGTACCCAGAAGGAGACCAGAATGCCCGCAGCGTAGACAAGGCCGTGGGCGCGCATCTGGTGCTGCTCCTTGTGCCCGGAGTTGACCAGCGCCAGGCCTTTGATAAACAGCACCGGAAAGACGCAGGGCATGAGGTTGAGGATCAAGCCGCCGAGGAAGGCCAAGCCGGAGGTGCGGAGAAGCACAAGCCAGGAGAGGGGCGACGGGGCAGCCGGAGTGGGAGTCGAGGACGGCGGCGCGATGGTTGGCGCTGACACGGAGGCCGGGGGCGCGGAGACAGGAGCGGGAGCCGAGACAGGAACAGCATCGGTTGCGCCGGAAGCGGACAGGGCGACAAGATCGAAGGCACGGCCGCCGGAGAGCTCGAGAACCCCTTTTATCTGAGATGGATGGGCGGTTAGATTCGCGTCCTTCTTCAAGTCCAGGGTGAAGCCCTTGGCGGTGGCCGTGAACTTTTGCGGAGCGGGATAGTCGAGAATGTCCTGGTCGGCGGGAAAGAACAGGGCGGAGGTTTCGCGCTTGCCGGTTTCGACGGCAAGGCGGAAACCCTGCGGCGTGGGCTGGAAGGTTGCCTTGGCGCTGGCGGGCAGAGGCTTGGGAAGACGGCTACTCAGACGCTTGAAAAGAGCTGCATCGGCAGCGAGTGAAATGGCCTTGACCGGATGATCGGCGACCGGACGAACCTCTTCCAGCTCCGCCTTGCCGGGAATGCAGACCTCGCGGCAGACCAGCCAATCCACCTTGGCATGCAGAGCGGCCGGGCCGGGCTTGGCTGTCTTCGCCACGTTGAAGGTGAACGGGAAGAGAACCTCATCCTCATAGCCAAAGTCCATCAACGGGCCGAGAGGCAGACGCCGGGGCGCGGGAAACTGCAAGGAGCCGGCGGAGATGCCCTCGGGGAGCGTCCAGCGCATGTGGGGCGGTTCGCCGGAATCGCCGGCATTCTTCCAGTAGACGTGCCAGCCCGGCTCCAGCTTGAAATAGAGCCCAGCGCTGGCCGACTCACCGCGATTCAGCTCCTGAGGAAGAACAACAAGTTGCACATGCAGGTGCGCTACGTCGGCGGAGTTCGAGGCGGCCAAGGCGGGCAGGCCCGCGGCGAGCAGGAAAGAAAGGGCGAGAAGGAAGCGAGGAAGGCGCATGGATGGGGAAGCTGACTCCTAATGGTTGGACTCAGTGTATCGAACGATGGTCGCAACGAATCTTCGCGTCAATCTCCGCTTCAATGGCCGATGCGCAAATCCGGGTGCGCGGCATGTTGGCGGAAGATGCAGTCGTCCTGGATGCAGTGGACGCCGGCAGCGCGGGCGCGGGCGATGGCCTGGTCGTGGATTACGCCGTCCTGGAGCCACAGGGCGGGAATGCCGAGGCGGATCACGTCGTCCACGATGGCCGGAACGAACTCCGGGGCGCGAAAGACATTGACCAGATCGATGCCGGCGCCGGTTTGGCGCAGGGCGGAGGCTTGGGCAGCGTCGAGGTCGGGATAACAGGGGAGGTCGAGGATCTGGGTCAGCGCGGGATTGACGGGGAGGACGCGATAGCCGTGGGCGGCAAGGTAACGGCCGATGGTGTGGCTGGCTCGAGTGGGCTTGTTGCTCATGCCGACGACGGCGATGGTGCGGGAGGTGCGGAGGATTTGGTCGATGATCGAGGAATCGTTCATGAATCGCTCCCATTCAGAAGAATTTGACACATTCGGCCCGATCAGAGGGGCATCAAGTTGTGGGTCTACGAAAGAATCAGCAAGTTAGCCCCCCGCTTCGCGGGGATGGCAAGTTAGCCGAATTGTGCGAGTAACAGTGTCTCAGGGCTGGGGCGCACCCCATGAAAGGTCCGCCCCACCGCAGGTGGCTAGACGTCGAGATCGTCGTCTGGCTCGGAGGCGACGGCGGTGCCGCGGCGCTTGGCCAGCAGATAGCCGCGCAGGAAAGGCTCAAGATAGCCGTCGAGCACCTTGTCCACGTCGCCCACTTCCACCTTGGTGCGGTGGTCCTTGGCGATGCGGTAGGGCTGCAGGACGTAGGAGCGAATCTGCGAGCCGAAGTTGATCTCCAGCTTGGAGTCTTCGAGCTTCTTGGTGACGGAGCGCTTCTTTTCCAGCTCGAACTCGTAGATCCGCGAGCGCAGAATCTTCATGGCCTTTTCGCGGTTCTTGTGCTGGGAGCGCTCGTTCTGGCAGCAGACGACGATGCCGGTGGGCAGATGGGTCATGCGCACGGCGGAATCGGTGGTGTTGACGTGCTGGCCGCCCTTGCCGCCGGAGCGGTAGGTGTCAATGCGCAGGTCTTCGACCTTCACATCGACGTGAATGGTTTCGTCGATCTCCGGCGAGACGTAGACCGAGGCAAAGGAGGTGTGGCGGCGCTTGGCGGAGTCGAACGGGGAGATGCGCACCAGACGATGGACGCCGCTCTCTCCGGCGAGTTGGCCGAAGGCGTAGTCGCCCATGATGGTGAAGGTGGCGGACTTGATGCCGGCCTCTTCGCCGTCCTGGTAGTCGTTGATCTCGGTTTTGAAGCCCTGCTGCTCGGCCCAACGCAGATACATGCGCATGAGCATCTCAGCCCAGTCCTGGCTCTCGGTGCCGCCTGCGCCGGGATGGACGGTGATGATGGCGTTGAGCGGGTCTGTCTCGCTGCTGAGCATGGTCTTGGCTTCAAGCGCCTCATTGAAGGCGGAGAGAGCCTTGATATCGCGCTCCAGATCGGCGAGGACGTCTTCGCCCTCACGGGCCAGCTCAATGTAGGCCTCGATGTCGCCGACGCGGCGCGCCATTTCGGCATCGTCGGCGGCCATGCCTTCAAGGCGCTTGCGTTCGCGCATCAGCGGCTGGCTGGCGGCGGGGTCTTTCCACAGGGCCGGATCGGCCAGTTTTTTTTCAATATCGGCGAGTTCCCTGCGGATGCGAGCAGGGTCAAAGATACTCCCGCAGGTCGCGAACTTGATCGCGGACGGGAGCAAAGGCGAATTCGAGATCATTCAAGGACATGGTTTGCTCTTAGGACCTGGCTTTGTTTTGAACTAGGCGCCGGAGAGCGGCCCGCAAGGACCAGCCCACAACACCCAAAGCCAGTATGGCACAGGCCCAGGCAAAGACATCGCCATGGGCGGTGTAGAAGGTGATGTCGTCGCGGAAGGCGTAGCCGGCGGGCAGAGCATCGACCTGGTGGCGGGGAATGCTCTGGCGGACGCGGCCGTAGGGGTCAATGGAGGCGGTGACGCCGTTGTTGGTGTCGCGCAGGATCCAGCGGCGGTTCTCAATGGCCCGCATGCGCGCCATGTTCAGATGCTGCCAGGGAGCGCTGGTGTCGCCATACCAGCCGTCGTCGCTGATGTTGACGAGAACTTCAGCGCCCAACTGGGCGAACTGGCGCACCTCGGCGGCAAAGACCGACTCATAACAGATGAAGACGCCGTAGCGGTGGGCCCCGCCGTTCTGTAGGCCGAGGCGAAAGACCTTGCGATCGTCGCCGGGCGTGAAGGAGGAAACGCGGCCGGTGAGTTTGTGGGCAAAGAAGAGCAAGTTCTTGAAGGGAATGTACTCGCCGAAGGGGACGAGGTGGATTTTGTCGTAGCGGCCGACGCGCGCGCCGTTGGCAGAGACGACGAGAGCGGAGTTGAAGTCGTGCCAGACCTGCTCTTCGGGGGCGAAATCGGTGCCCAGGCTGCCCACGATAAGCGGAGACTGGGTTTGGCGGGCGAGGGCCGCCAGAACCTGCTGGAAACGGGGATCGTCCTCGATGAAGGGGGCGGGCGACTCCGGCCAGACGACCAGATCGGGATGAGTGGGCCAGGGCGGGCAGACGATTTCGCCCTGGGGCGCGCTGGTTTGCGGAATTCCGGCGATGTAGGACTTGCAGTTTTCCCCGGCCAGGCGGGTCATTTCGGCGATGTGGCGGTCCCATTCGGGACCGGGCCAGGCGTTGTCGCCCGCGACATCGAGATTGGGCTGGATCAGAACGGCAGTGGCCGTGGGCGCGGGACGGGGCGGAGCAATGAGGATGCCGGATGCGCCAGCCAGCAGCAAAACTGTGCCGGCAACAGCCCAGAGGCGCCGGCCCTCGCGGCGGCTGAGCAGGAGGCCGCCAGCGAGGAGGGCATTCACAGCAACCAGCAGGAAGCTGATGCCGTAGACGCCGGTCCAGGGCGCAAGCTGGTTGACCAGGGCGTTATCGACCTGCGAGTAACCGAGTTGGTCCCAGGGGACCGAGGTGATGCGGGAGGCGGCCAGTTCCAGAGCGGCCCAGAGGACAGGGGCAGCGGCCAAAGCCAGGCGCGCGCTGCCGGTAGCCTGGCGCAGCAGCGCAATGCAGAGGCCAAAGAGGCCGAAGTAGAGGCCCAGGACCAGGCTGTATCCGATGAGTAGGAGCGTGGGGGCCATGAGCGGCATGTCGCCGTAGCGAAGCATGGTGTCGCGCACCCAGTAGCAGTTGCCGGCATACCATAGGAAACCGCAGAGGTAGGCGACGAGGAAGGCGCGGCGCAAAGGACGCGGCTGGGCCGGGCCGGTCAGGGACAGCAGGGCGCACAACAACGGGACCAGTGCGAACCAGGCAAAGATAGTTCGCCAGACGGGGAGCGGCCCAGCCAGGGGAAACGGCAACTCGAGCAATACGGCAGAAAGGCCGGCAGCGGCCCACAACTTGAAGGATTTGCTGTGCATACAGGGGCGAGTTTATCGCATTTGGGGCGCAATGCAGGGGCTGGCACGGAGCAATCGACGCCTTTTCACGGAAGCCAGCGCCTGGAAAGAAGCAAGCAGGCAAGGTCAAGAAAGACAAATGCGTATTGTTCGAGCCGTGTTGCTTTTCCACCCATCCGCATTTTTCCTCGAAAGACCGCGGATGGATGGGGCACCCAGTTTCATCCGCTGCGGGACGGCAAGGCCGGTGGGGGCTGTTACGAGGTCAGACTTGGGCTAAGTGGACCTCGCCCTGATCATCAGAGACCTTGAAACCCGCAATGGGCGGGTTCGCAATCTGACGCCCAGAACGGGAAGAAAACAGACTACAATCAATTCATGTTCGTGGCTATTTTGGCAATACGGGTACTCGAAGCGATGTTCTTTCTCGGCTTGGCTGGGTCAAGCGTGGTCGTCATTATCAGCTTTGTCGAGGATGCGAAGGAACTGTTCGGCAAGGATTGAGAGGGCTTGCCCTCTCAGCAGGTTCGCTGTCTTTTATTCGATTGACTTGGCAATGATTCAGAAATAGACTCACCGCAGGGCGGGCGATGATCGCCGCTCCCTTGTTTCCAGAAAGCCGGCCGTCGCGCCGACCCAAACGTGATGGCATCTACTCGAACCACCGTAGCCCCACCTTCCGACCGTGTCCGCCTTATCGTGGCATCCTCCGTGATGCTGACGTTTATCTCTTTTTGGCGCGCCGCGGCGATTGTTCTCAACGATCTGGGCTCGTCGGCCTTCTATGCCGGCGGCATCGCCGAGCAGGCGGTGGGTGCAGCGGCCCCCTGGTTCATCCTGGGAATCATGCTGTTCAGCTTTGCGGTACGCGCGGTATACGTCGAGAGTTGTTCGATGTATACCCGGGGCGGCGTCTACCGCGTGGTAAAGGAGGCCCTGGGCGGCACCTTTGCCAAAGTGAGCGTTTCCGCCCTGATGTTCGATTACATTCTTACCGGCCCGATCTCGGGCGTGTCCGCAGGACAATACATTACAGGTTTGATGAACGAGTTGTTGATGGTAGCCAATAATAGCCACTGGCTTCCTCCGGCTCTGATGGACGCCAACAACAATCCTTTCCAGTTCAACATGAATCACACGGCCGCGGTGTTTGCGGCGGTGGTCACCGTCTATTACTGGTGGCAGAACATCAAGGGTATCGAGGAGTCCAGCGGCAAGGCTTTGCGGGTTATGCAGATCACCACGGTGATGGTGATTGTGCTGCTGCTTTGGGGAACTTACTCGGTCTTCATGAAAGGCGCGCACCTGCCTCCAGCGCCGATTCCTTCCAACCTCAAGTTCAGCAATGAGGCTCTGGGGTTCCTGGGCGGAAGGTCATTGCCTCTGTTTGGCCTGTTCGGCATTCTCATGGCATTCGGACACTCGGTTCTGGCCATGAGCGGCGAGGAGAGCCTGGCGCAGGTCAACCGCGAGATCGAGCATCCCAAGCTCAAAAATCTGAAGCGGGCGGCCATTGTCATTGCGATTTACAGCCTGATCTTCACCGGGGGGGCCACTCTGCTGGCCTCGATGCTGATCCCGACATGGGAACGGACCCACATCTACCAGGACAATCTGATTGCCGGCCTGGCCATGTACATGGTGGGGCCGATGTTCTGGCGCATCGCGTTCCGCATTTTCGTGGTGCTGGTAGGCTTTCTGATTCTGTCTGGAGCCATCAACACCTCGATGATCGGCTCGACCGGCGTGCTGATGCGGGTGGCCGAGGATGGCGTGCTGACGGACTGGTTCCGCAAGCCGCACGCCAAGTACGGCACCAGCCATCGCATCGTGAACATGGTTTTCATTTTTCAGATGATCACCATTGTCGCCAGCAGAGGCAACGTGATCCTGCTGGGCGAGGCATACGCCTTCGGCGTCATCTGGTCGTTCACGTTCAACAGCCTGGCGATGCTGGTGCTGCGCCTGAAGTACCATGGCGAACGCGGTTGGAAGGTACCGCCCAACCTGCGCATCGGCAAGATCGAGATTCCCGTCGGACTTCTGTCGGTATTCATGGTGCTGCTCTCGGTAGCCATCGTCAACCTGTTTACCAAATCCATTGCCACGGTAAGCGGCCTTGTTTTTGCAGCGTGCTTTTTCATCGTTTTCTCCATCTCTGAACGCGAGAACCTGCGCAAGCATGCCCTGACCGCGCGGGAGATGAAGGACCACTTCCAACTGGAACACCAGGACTCCGTCAGCCGCGAATCCGCAGCCATTCGCACTGGAGGCGTGATGGTGACCATGCGCGACGCCGCCAATCCCTTCGCGCTGAAGTGGACCCTCTCGCGCACCAACACGGACGAACAGGATGTAGTGGTCATCAGCGTGCGCATGATGGGCGTGGGCGGACCGGAGTATCTAAGCGCCGAGCAGCAGAGTTTCAGCGAACACGAGCAGATGATCTTTACCAAGGCCGTCTCCGTGGCCGAGAGTTTTGGCAAGAAAGTATCGCTTCTGGTGGTTCCCGCCGGAGATGTTTTCGCCGCTTTGGCGCAGGGAGCAAACTCCCTGGAAATGGACTCCGTGGTTTCCGGAGTTTCCAGCAAAATGACCGCCGAGGACCAGGCTTTCCACATGGGACAGGCCTGGGAACAGCTTCCGGAACCCAAGCGCCAGTTCAACTTCTATGTCATCGATCCCAAGGGTGCGGTCAAGGTGTTCTACATCGGTCCGCACGCGCCGAATCTGAGCCCGGACGACGTGCAGCTTGTGCACCGGCTATGGCTCAACATGCGCCGCGACCCCTCCGTGGCGGATCTGCACCACAGTGACATCATCACGTATGCGCTGACGCGGCTGGCTGGCCAGTATGCCCGCGAAAAGCAGGAGATATTGCGCGAACTGCGCAACTATCGCGCTGCGGGGGCTCCAACCACCTTGCGCCTCGGCGGCCACGACCTTTCGGTCTCCGGACAACCGGCCGCACCCGAGCAACCGCAACTGCCACCCAAAAACCCGCGCTACCTATAAAAAGGTTTCAGGACCATCGAGAGAGAAAAAGCCGCTTTCATGCCGGAGCACAGGCAAGGAAGCGGCTTTGTTTCTGTTTGTGCCTGGCTGCGTTCTTGAACGCATGACCTGAGCGCAGACACTTTGGTAAACAGTTTTACACTATTGCGCTTCTGGTTTCCGACTATAGCCTTTTACCTGATGGGATAGAGGAAGAAAAACCCCTCAGGGGCTAAAGCCCCGCTGATTTTGCGGTCTTTGCGGCACGGATAAAGCCGTGCCCTTTCAAAACCACTCTACACGTAAGAGAGAAATGCTCTAGCTTTTTCCACGGACAAGCAGCCGTTCTGGAATTCCAAAAAAGGTAACATTTGCGATGAGAATATTCCATCTTCGGTAACATTGCGCATTTTTTGTTTGTAAAAGAGTCCACAGTTGCGTATTGTGTTTGACAGGACGAGCGGTTTGTCTTGGATTATTTTCGACTAAGACACAACCGTGATCGGCCACTTATGAGTAGTAACAGGAGGAACCGTGGGAGTTTCAGAGATTTTGACACAGATTGATCGGGAGATCGCGCAGTTGCAACAGGCGCGTACCCTGCTGGGCGGCGGAGCGGCTGCGACGCCCAAGAAGGTTGCGGTAGCCCCTGCCGCCAAGAAACCTGCCAAGAAGAAAAGGAACCTTACGCCTGAGGGGCGGAAGCGCATTGCCGAGGCTGTGAAGCGGCGTTGGGCAGAGCAGAAGAAAGCATCACCCGCAAAGTAACTGGAACCACGGAAAGGTCATGGGCTGGCCCGCAAGCCAGCCCACCCTCCACAACTGTCCTATGGCAGGACGATATTTAGATTAGATAACTTCCCCTGGCGACCACGGCACAACCTGAATGCCGGAATCGATGAGTGCGGCCAGTTGCTGTGGTGTCCCCTTGAGGGGAGGAAATGTA
>CAVZNE010000138.1:0-7842 GCA_963776445.1 Terriglobales bacterium | reverse complement strand
GAACGCCCAACTGGAAGGTGTGACGTCCCCGGACAAGAGTGAGCGTAGGAGAGAACCAGTATTGGGTGTCATGGTCGACGATATAACTCTGGCCTTGCGAGGCCATCACGTTGTCCGCCATGCCCAGCACATCGGGGGTGGGAGGCGTTCTGAGCGAGGAACCGATTTCGCTGTTGAACGCGGAGTTCCAGCCGATGGTGGTGAAATCGAAACCGGAATTCTTGGGAGTGCGCAGATAATTGAAGCGCGTCGCCGAAAGATTCAGGTTGCCGATGACATTCGGGGTAAAGACGTAGTTATAGCCGATGGCCATACCCTTCGAGGTCATTGTCTCTGTGCAACGGTCCAGACAGAGGCCGGTGCCTAGCGGGTCGGTAGGCAGATTCAGGTTGTTCCACTGGCTGAAGCGAACAAAGAGATTCTGCTTGTCGTTGACCTTGTGATCGACGCGAATCAGGTTCTGGTTTTGGTTGCCGCCCAGGCTGTAACTGTGCACATAGTTATTCAGAACCTGGCTGTTAGTCGGAGCCGGCCATAGCTTGAGCAGGGCCAGCGCGGTTGAATTGAGGCGGTTGGTGGGAATGACGCTGCCCGGCCCGGTGCCGGCTTCATTGAGAAAGGGTTTCGGAGTGTAGGTGCCGCTAGCGCAGCCGCCTACGCCCAGGCCATCCGCGTTGGGCGTGGTTTGCAGATTGCCGCCGCAGGGATCGATAATCTCGGGCACTCCGGATGCCGCCGACAGAGCGGTCAAATCGCCCGCCTTCTCCGGAGCCGTTGGAACCGTCGAGGTGAAGGGCGCGCCGGAACGCAGGCGAAAACCTTCATAGCTATAGAAGAAAAACGTCTTGTCCTTCAGGATTCTTCCGCCGACATTGACGCCAAACTGATTCTGGGTGAAGGGAGGCTTGGCGATCCCGCTGTTATTGGAGAACCAGTCGTTGGCATTGAGCACCTTGTTGCGAATGTACTCATAGGCTTCGCCGTGGAAGGTGTTGGTGCCGCTCTTGGTGCTCAGATTGAGTACGCCGCCGGCCACCTTGCCCCACTCCGGGCCGATGTCGTTGGTTTGCACTTTGAACTCGCCGATCGAGTCTTGCGTGGGAATCAGAACCGGCAGGTTGATGTATCCGATATTCAGCGGCTGCCCATCCAGATACTCCGCGCTTTGATTGGCGAACGCTCCGCCGATCTGGAAGTTGCCCCAGGAAAACGGATTCTGGCCAGTCGCCGTCGCGCCAGCCTGTCCTTGCATCACCACCGAAGGCGCCACCTCGACAAGGCTGAATACGTTGCGCCCATTCAGAGGAAGTTCATCGGCGTTGCGCTCTTCCACCACCTGTCCCAGAGAGGATGTCTCCGCCTGTAACAGGGGCACATCCGATGTGACTGTTACGGTTTCAGTTGCTTGACCAACGGCCAGCGCTACGTCGATTCGCGCCGTCTGCTGAACCTGAATAACAATGTTCTCCCGGTTGACGCGCTTGAATCCGGCTTTTTCAACCGTGAGGCGATAATTTCCAGGGTTCAGATTGACGAATGCATACAGCCCGGTATCGCCCGATTTCTGCGCTTGCTTATCCGCTGTTCCGGTGTTGATGAGTATGACGGTTGCGCCCGGTTCCGCAGCGCCCGTTGCGTCGGTTACCGTACCGGTCAAGGAGCCGTAGGTTGACTGCGCCCTCAGCACTAGAGAGCACGACAAAAGGATCATCACTCCAAGGAGTCCTCTTAGGAGGACTCGGCCTGACAGTGCGTTTCTCTTCTTTGACATGGTGCCTCCAAAAACGTAGAGCAAACCTCTACACAGAGGATTACGAGAGCGCCAAGCCATCTGTACCAGAATGAGGAAGAATATTTGTTTTATCGGTGCGATGCCGCCTGAAACAGCGCATATTCCCGCTTGGCATCCGCCGTCCGTCCGGAAATCGAATAGAGATGCATCAACCGGTAGTGCACGAGTTTGTCCGGGCTCGCTTCCTGTTCCGCCTTGACCAGGATTTGAATGGCGGCCTGCGCGTTTCCCAGTTTCTCGTCTGCTTCCGCCAGATTCAAGCTGGCCCACTGGGGCGGATGTTCTGCGCGCATTCTGGGCTCAAGAAGGTCCCGAGCGGCCGCATACTGGCCCATCTGCAACATGCTTCGGCTCAGGTGGGCAGCCGCCCGCTCATCTGCCGGATAGACGGCCAGTTGCTGGCGGAATGCCTCAGATGCCTTTTCCCATTCTTCATGCTTCTCGCGAATCAGGCCAAGGCTGTAATAAAGATCATCGGACAGATCGGGATGCTCTCGTGCAAGCTGCTCATACTCCGCGCCAGCCTCTTCTTCGTGTCCCTGGTCCGCCAGAACATCGGCATGGAATTGCTCCAGATAAGGCGAGGCGGGAAAGCGTTCGTCGCATATCTCGATCTGCTGCATGCCTTGTTCACCGCTCAGCACCGACAGCAAGTAGAGCAGAGCCACGTCGTCGGGATGTTGTCTCCATCGTTCGACGGCTTCCGCCCAACCAAGGTCTGGGCTGAAGTTCGCTGAGATGCGCGCCGCCTCGGGAAATGCGCTTCGCGCTCCCGAAGATCCAGCGCTGGAGGCTTGCCGCAAGGCAGCAAGAAATGGCTCCGAGCCTGGCGCCTTGCTCAGCTTTGCCGCGAAAAACTGTCCGCTGCGAATATAGGATTTAGCCAACTGCACCAGAGCAAGATCGGCCGGATAGTCCTTGCTGCTCAAAATCGTCTGGTAAACAACCGCGGACTCGATCGGCTCGTCGATATCCAGATAGCATGGCGCAACGGAGAAAATGACCCGCGGATTGTTCCGTTCATGACGATAGATTTTGTCCAGCATCGGCCGCAGGCCATCTAAATCTCCCATGCGGCATTTTTCCTGGGCCAGCAGCGCATAGGTCTCTGGAACATACCGCTGCTTCAGCGCCAGAGAGTAATAGCGCATGGCCTCCGCGGAGCGTCCCTGAAGTTGCAGGCTGAGACCCAGATCGGTAATGAGCCCAACGGACGAAGGAGCTTCAGCAAGCGCCTTCCGGTACAGTTTCTCGGCGACCGTGTATTGCTTGGCCTCCATAGCCTGCCGCGCCAATTGAAGCACGGAGGACTGCTGCGCGTGCATGGAACTGCCGATCAACGCGAACAAAAGGATGGGCCACGCAGGCCGCCGGCGCCATTGCGACAGCGCGGCAGTAACGCTGCGGCTTCTCGATCTCCTCACCCCAATCATTCAGGCAAGCCCCCGGAATCGCGCCCCCGGAATCGCGTATGGAATGCTTCCTTCGGTGAGCGCCAAAGAAGGAATCCCCTAAGCTTCCTCTGCGGACCCTGCTTTGTCAAGCCGGAGGCGAACCCCTCGCAGTGCGCAGCGTCAGGGTCTTATGATAATCTTCGCTCGTAAATTGCAGTCCTGTGATCGGCGTGAGGGCGGGAATGAAACAGTCGCGGCGCGGGTTCCTTTTGAGCGGTCTAAGTGCTGCTGCGGCGGCGGCCCTGGGACAAGGCGTGGTTGCGCATAAAGCCGCCGTTCTGCCCCGCGGAAAAAGATCTGGCCTACCCTACAACGCTTGCTTTGTCGAGATAGCCAAAAGAGCTGGAGTCGATCACCCCATACTGTACGGCTCGACCAGTACCAAAGATTACATCCTTGAGTCGATTGGCTGTGGATGCGCCTTTCTGGACTACGACAACGACGGCTGGATCGACATTCTGGTGTTAGGAGGAAGCACCCTCACCGGCCCCAATCCGGGCATCACAAATCGCCTTTACCACAACAACCGGGACGGAACGTTTCGCGATGTTACCGTACAAGCGGGCCTCACCAAGACGGGCTGGGCGTCTGGCGTATGCGTCGGCGATTATAACAACGATGGCTTTGACGATATCTTTCTAACTTACTGGGGACAGAACGTCCTGTACCGCAACAACGGGGACGGAACGTTTACCGACGTGACCCGCGAAGCAGGATTGCTGAACGCCACCACGCGCTATGGTACCGGATGCACATTCCTGGACTATAACCGCGATGGCTATCTCGATCTGTTTGTGTCCAACTATGTCGGTTTCGACTACGCTAAGTCGCCTCGCCCCGGTGATAAGTCGTATTGCTTCTTTCTTAATATGCCCGTCAATTGCGGCCCGCGCGGACTCCCTTTCGGGGCGCATAGCCTGTATCGCAACAACGGCGATGGCACGTTCAGCGATGTGAGCGAGGCCGCCGGGATTGCCGCCACGCGCAGCAACTACGGGCTCACCGCAATCGCCGCGGATTTTGACGAGGACGGATGGCCGGACATCTACGTTGCCTGTGACTCAAGCCCGAGCCTGCTGTTCATGAACAACCACGACGGCACTTTCAGCGAGGAAGGCGGCGTGCGCGGCGTCGCCTATAGCGAGGATGGCAAAGAGCAGGCAGGAATGGGCATTGCCGTCGGCGACTATGACGGCAACGGCCATCTGGATATTTTCAAGACAAACTTCGCCGGCGATCTTCCCGTGCTTTACCGCAACCTGGGCAAAGGCATCTTTGAAGACGCCACGCGCGCGAGCGGCCTGGCGGTGGACAACCGGTTTGTGTGCTGGGGAACAGGCTTTGCCGATTTCGACAACGACGGCTGGCAGGACATCGCCGTCGCCACCGGCCATATCTACCCGGAACTGGAGCGCCGCTATCCCGATTCCCCCTACATGAGTCCGCTCCTGCTCTATCGCAACCTGGGACACGGCCATTTCGAGGAATTGTTCGATGAGGCCGGCAAAGCCATTCAAGAGCCGCATTCAAGCAGGGGAATTGCCTTTGGGGATTTCGACAACGATGGCGACATCGACATGCTGGTCGTCAATCTGGGTGAGCCGCCGTCCCTGTTCCGGAACGACGTTTCAGGCAACAATCACTGGCTCAAGATCAGGCCGGAGGGCACTGTCTCCAATCGCTCCGCCATCGGCGCACGCATTGAAGTGGAGGCCAATGGCATGAAGCAGTTGCAGGAACTGCAGAGCCAGTCCAGCTTTCTCTCCTGCAATGATTTCCGGCTGCATTTCGGATTGGGCGGCGCGCTGGCGGCCAACGTGCGCGTGCGCTGGCCCAGCGGGCAACGTCAATCCTTTACCGGCCTCAAGGCGGATCAGTTATACACCATCAAAGAAGGCGTTGGCCTCATTCCCAATCGCGGCTGGAAATGAGAATTGCTAAGGAAGCTCTGATTAAGTCCGGTCTTGAAAGGGTACGGCTTTAGCCGTGCCGCTAACGTCCGCATAATCAACGCGGGCTTTAGCCCCGAGGGATGGTTTTCTTGAATCTGGCACTTGTTCAGAGCTTCCCTAAGGATGGTTCGCCTCTTTTCTCAGGAGTGCGTATAGAAGAGGCTTCCCGGTTGGCTTGTTGCTCCCGCCATGCGGCTCAACTGTCACAAACACAGCATCAATCTCCGCCAACTGTTTCGGATCGTCGGAGCGCAGCACCCAGCGGCGGCTCGACTCGCTGTCCATGTATAGAATGCCGAGATTCATGGGGTGCTTGGCGCCGTTCGTTTCCGCATCCCTCTGCCCCCAAACCTGGAACACGCTTGTATTCTTGACTCCCGGCTGATGGTCCAGGTCGAACGCATAAAACACCAGCGACTTATTCTGCGTGTAAAAGACCCGGCCGAAAGCGCTGCGCGTGCGGCTCACGCTGTCCACATCGAAAACATCCGCAATATAGAGCTTCCGCGCACCCATCAGTTCGCGAATATCGCGATCCGACGCCAAGTATTGCTCATCCTCCTTCAGCCGGCGTTCCTGATCGCGGTTAGCCGCTCGCACATTCGTCAGTTCCGATTCCACCGAAGCTGTATGAAGAAGATAGCGATTGTGATCGGCGCGAAGGCTGGAGTAATCAGCCTGCAGAACTTCATACGCCTTTTCGCTTTCCGAAAGACGGCTGGCCAGCCGGTCGCGCTCCAGGGCTAACTGCCGAAGATCCGCTTCCCGCTGCTCCTTCACGGTTCCCAGTTCGTTGAACCGCTCCTCCGCGGCGATCGACGCCGCACGCAAGCGCACAATCTCCTGCTCTTTCGCGGAGATCTGTTGCTCGAAACTGGAAATCTGTGCTGTCTGCGCGGCCAACGAATCTGTTGGCGCCGGTCTCACTGGCGCAAGCTCCGGCTTGCCCTCTGTTGCAACCGTGGGCAACACGCGAACCGCGGCGTTCCTTTGTTCTCCCAGGCGATACGCGCCAAAAGTCAGTGCAATGATGGCGCATGCCGCGAGTGAGGCGATTGCAAGCCACGTTCCCTGCATTCGCAGCGCCTGGGCTCCGACAACGCGTGGCTTGCCGGCCACAATCGACAAAACGTTTTGCGGCTGCTGCCTGTAAATCGACGCAAAAAGCCTCTCATGGGCTGCGCGGTTATCCCAGTTCCTGGCTTCTTCGGTCAGCTCTTCCTCTGCCGCAAGAAAGGCCATGCCTTCGTCGCCAATCGCGCAATATTCCTTGTAAATCTGCCGGCACTCATCGCACGTCTGCAAATGCCGATCCAAGTCCCGTTGCTCCCGGATACTGAGGGACTTGGACTGCGCCAAAGCACAGAGATCGATGAACCGGTCGTGCTCGTCCCCAGGTTCAGTTCTTTCCATTGTGGTAATTCCGCAGCCTTTCAGCTATCGCATTTTTGCGCAGCCGTTCGAGTCCTCGGTAAAAATGGTGCCGCACATTGCCAAGCGGTTCACGAAGATGCTCACTGATCTCACGCAAGTCAAGATCCTCAAAATAGAACAATTTCAGCGTCGTACGCTGGATTGCGCTCAAATCCTCCAAGGCGCACTTCAGGCGATTGAAGTCGATTTTTTGCCCAATATCCTGTTCCAAATCCGCGTTGCCTATCAGTGTACCTTCAAGATCGCGCGACTCGCTGCCCGTGCGCAGATAAAATCCGGTGCGCAACAAATGCGCCTTCCGATCCCGCGCGCGGCTGTAGGCAACTTGAACAATCCACACCTTCGCGCTTCCTCTTGAGGGCTCAAACGTGCAGGCCTTTCGATACACATAAAAGAAACAGTCCTGAACCACCTCCTCCGCCTCTCCGGGGTCGCGCAGGATACGCAGAGCAATGCTGTAGACCAGCCTGGAGTAGCGGGTGAACAGCACGTCCAGAGCGTCAGGATCTTCGTTCAGCAGATGCGACATGAGCCTTTCATCGCTCAGACCGGAAACATCCACAGGCTCTGAGACAGTATTCACACTGCCATGCAGCATGCTCTGCAGACCCTTTTCTTCAGGTCTCCGCCTTGGGAACAGGCCCAGGTTCTCGGACAGAGCTATTCCTCTGATCGAATCAGCATCACTGGCCAAAAAAGCGTCCTCCCGAACAAACACACTATACGCTCCCCAACTTGCGATGTCGCAGTACTTTGTGCGTAGAAACTTCCGTCACAAAATCGATGACGAATCGTGGTACAAATCTCCCCGCCCGAGCGTATCTATATAATTGCGCCTACAAGATTGGCTGACCTTCTCGCCGCGGACTCGCCGCGTGATCTTGGCTCAGAGTAAATTCATTGTGTGCCTTGAGAGTTCCAGGAGGAAATGTTGCGTTATTTTCACTCGCTGCGGAACGCCATCCTTTGCCGCGGACCTCTTGCCCTTCTCCTGCTGCTTTCGCCCTGCCTCCTGCAAGGACAATCCACTACCGCCTCGCTCACCGGAAGAATCACCGACTCGCACCGGGCGGTCATTCGCGACGCCACCGTTCGGGTCATTAATACCAGCACCGGAATTCCCTATTATGGCCTCACCAATGCATCTGGCATTTACTACGTGGCTGACTTGCCCCCGGGAAGATACCGCATCGATATTGAGAAGTTGGGC
>CAVZNE010000137.1:0-6413 GCA_963776445.1 Terriglobales bacterium | reverse complement strand
GTGTAAAACGGCACGTGGAACCAGTAGATCGCGATGAGCGCGCAGACGAGTACATCGAACATGCCAAGGACGAAGTACGGCGCGAGTTTGCCGAACATGATCTCCATGGCGCTGACGGGCGTGGAGATCAACTGCTCCATGGAACCGCGTTCCCATTCGCGCGCGATGGTCAAGGAAGTGAGGAACGCGCCGATCACCGACATCACCAGAGCCAGCACGCCGGGAATGATGAAGGCGCTGCTCTCCAGGTCTTCGTTGTACCAGGTGCGGGTTTCAATGCTGACCGGAGCCGGTTGCAGAGACTGGCCGCGCTGCTGCAGCCAGTTGCTTTGCATCTGTGCGGAATAGCCTTGCACCACGCCCTGCGCGTAGCCAATGAGCACGTTGGCCGAATTGTCGTCGGTGGCATCCACAAGCGCCTGCACCTGCACCGGGCCGCCCGCCTGCAAACGCTGCGAGAAATCCCAGGGGATGACGATGCCCATTTTCGCGTGGCCGTCGTCGAGCGCGCGGGCGATTGCGGGATAGCCGTCCACTACCTTCACCACTTTGAAATACTCGCTAGCCTGGAAGCGCTTGAGCAGGTCCTGGCTTTGCTGGCTGCCGTCGCGGTCGAGCACGTAAACGGGCATGCCCTTCAGATCGAGATTGACGCCGTAACCGAACAGCAGCATCAGGGTCACCGGCATGATGATCACGATGAACAGGCTGCGCGAATCGCGGAGGATCTGGACGACCTCTTTTTTGGCCACGGCCAGCATGCGCGTGAAGCTCATGATTTCACCGCCTCCTGCGTGTCGCGCGACGTGGTGAGAGAGACAAAAACATCTTCCAGGCTGGGGCGAATCTTTTCCACGCGCGTCACCGTGACGCCTTGATCGGCCAGATACTTCTTGATTTGCGGAGCGGCTGTGGTTGCATCGGGCACGACCAGATGCAGCGCGTTGCCGAAGACCGCCGCATCGCTGACGCCGGGCGCCGACTGTAGCGCTTCAACCGCCTTGCCCAGCGGCTCGCACTCGATGAGCAGCAGTTCGCCCTTCATGGAGTCGCGCTTCAACTCCGAGGGCGTGCCGAGCGCAACCATTTTGCCGCGGAAGATGAGCGCGAGACGGTTGCAGTACTCCGCCTCTTCCATGTAATGCGTGGTCACAAAAACCGTGACGCCCTGCTCGACCATCTGATGAATGAGATCCCAGAACTGGCGGCGCGAGATGGGATCGACGCCGGAGGTGGGTTCGTCGAGAAAGATGATGGGCGGACGGTGCAATACAGCGCAACCCAGCGCCAGACGCTGCTTCCAGCCACCGGGCAGCGTGCCGGTGATGAGATTTTCCTGGCCCTTGAGATTCGCCATCGTCAGCGCCCACTCGATGCGGACCTGAAGGTCCTTCGACGGGACACTGTAGAGGCCGGCGAAGAGGCGCAGGTTTTCAATCACCTTGAGATCGTTGTAGAGAGAAAACTTTTGCGACATATAGCCGATGTTTTGGCGCACGTCTTCGGGGTTGCGGAAGACGTCGAATCCGGCCACCACGGCGCGGCCCGAGGTGGGCTTGAGCAAGCCGCACAACATGCGAATCGTGGTGGACTTACCCGCGCCGTTGGGTCCGAGAAAGCCGAAGACTTCGCCCTTGCGCACATCGAGTGTGAGCCGGTCGACGGCCACGAAATCGCCGAAGCGCTTGACGAGGTTTTCAACGACGACGGAGTTTTCCGGTTCAGGCATGGGATGCGCCTCCGCCACTGACCGCGTCCACAAAAAGATCTTCGATGGTAGGTTCGACTCGTTGAATCGCATCGAAAGGCACGTTGGCGTGCTTGAGCAGCGATTCGAATTCGGGGATGCGAAGGGCCGCGTCATCCACCACCACATGCAGGCCGTCGCCGGTGAGCACGAGACTGGAAAGACCGGCAGCGTTCTCAAGATTGCTGCGCAACTCCCGCGGTTCCGGCGAGGTGATAGACAAAACGCCTTTGCCGAAGACGGCTTTTAGATTCGCCGGCGTATCGCAGAAGAGGAGTTTTCCCTGATTGAGAAGGGCGACGCGATGGCAGCGCTCGGCCTCGTCAAGATAGGCGGTTGAAGTGAGAATGGCTACGCCCTCGGCAACGAGTTCGTAGAGGATGCGCCAGAAGTCGCGCCGCGAGACAGGATCGACGCCGGTGGTCGGCTCGTCGAGAAGAATCACCTTGGGCCGATGAATGAGCGCGCAAACCAGGCCCAGCTTCTGCTTCATGCCGCCGGAGAGTTTGCCCGCCAGCCGCTTGCGAAACTCGCTCATGCCCGCCGCCTCAAGCAACTGTGTGGAGCGGGCCTTGCGTTCCGCTTTCTTCACTCCGAAAAGGTCCGCGTAGAAGTTGATGTTTTCATCGACGGTCAAATCTTCATAGAGGCCGAAGCGCTGCGGCATATAACTGAGAGCGTGCTTGGCGCCTTCAGGATCGCGCACCACGTTGAAGCCAGCGACAGTGGCATTGCCCGCGTCGGGCGGCATGATGCCGGCGAGCATGCGCAGGGTGGTCGTCTTCCCTGCCCCGTCGGGACCGACGAGGCCGAAGATTTCTCCGGCGCGCACGTCAAAGCTCAACGCATCCACAGCACGCACGCCGGGAAAGCTCTTGGTGAGGCCTTCGGCCACAATCGCGGATTGGAGTTGCTCCGTCATTACTTGGCAGCCGCCAGCGTGAGGTGCGCGTCGGCAGGCATGCCGGGTTTGAGTTCGTGATTGGGGTTGTCGATATCGATCTTGATGCGATAGACGAGCGTAACCCGCTCCTTGTAGGTTTGCACGCTCTTGGGCGTGAATTCCGCGTTCGAGGAGATGAACGAGATGTGCCCGTGGTACTGCTTGCCGGGATACGTGTCAGTAGTGACGGAGGCATTCTGGCCCCAGTGAATGCTGCCCAGATCGGTTTCCGCGATGTAGGCCCGCAGCCAGATGTGGTCGAGGTCGGCGAGCGTGACGACTGGACTGCCGGGGCCAACCACCTCACCCAATTCCGCCTGACGCACGGTAATGACGCCTGAGGAAGGGGCGCGCAGAATGGTGTAATCCAGGTTGACGCGCGAGAGCCCCAAGTCGGCGCCAGCCTGGTTGAGGTTGGCGCGCGCAATGGCGATATCTTCCTTGCGGCTGCCTTCGACGGCCTCGTTGTAACGCTGCTGCGCGGCCTTGAAGTTGGCCTCGGCGCGCTTGACCGCTGTGGCCGCCAGATCGCGCTCCTGGGCTGTAACTTCATCCTTGCTGAAGAGGCGCTGCGCACGATCGCTGTCGAGCTTCTTCTGTTCCAGATCGGCCTGTGCGTCGAGGACGGTCTGCTGCAAGGCCTTCACTTCCTGCTCGCGAGTTCCGGCCAGAGTGAGAGCCAGGTTGGACTCGCGCACGCGCACGCCGGCCTCGTCGATTTTGATTTTCTGTTTGTAGTCGGCGTCTTCAAGCCGCGCCAACAAAGCGCCCTGCTCCACCTGCTGGCCCTCTTCAATTGGCAGGGCGATGATGCGGCCCTGCACCTTGAAGCTGACAAGGCTTTCGTGGGCCTCGATGTTGCCGGAGAGCGTGAGCTGATTTGTGGGCGCGGGCTTCTTCGTAATGCGCGGATAAAAATACACGCCGGCGGCAATTGCGGCGGCCAGGAGAATCAGAACAGGAATCACTCGTTTCATCGTTTCAAACCTCGCGTGCGAGTATCGAATTCATCGGTTTCTGCAGGCCCGCCTAGGGTTTCGCCATGAACTGAACAATGTTTTTCTCGGTATCGCCCATGGCGCGGGCCAGCGCCACTTTCGCGTCCACGTGACTGGAGACGGCAAGGATGTAATTCTCCTCGGCGCGGGCCAGTTCATCCTGGGCGGTAACCACTTCGACATTGTTGGCGGTTCCCTGCTGGAAGCGGTCTTGCGCCATCTCAAGTTCGCGCCGCGCCAGGGCCTTGCCCTCTGCGGCAACGGAGACCTGCTCTCCCGCGGAATCCAAATTCAACAGGGCCTCGCGCAGTTCCTCTTCAATGCCGCGGCGCTGATCGGCAATCTGATCGTCGATCCGTTGGATGCGGCTGGCAATCTCTTGCGCTTCGCCGTTGCGATCACGATCGAAGACCGTGAAGTCGATTTGGCCTTGAATCAAGCCCGTGCCCTGCATGCCGCCGACGCTGCGGCCGATTGCGCCGTAGTTGCCATTGACGCTGAGCTTGGGATAGGAGCGGGCGTGGCTGGCGCGCTGCTGCTCCACCAAGCCCTGACGCTGGCTGGCCAGCGACAGATAGTCGGAGCGCGTGAGCAGCGCCGCGGCCACAAGCGTCTCGGTCTCAGGCTGGGCCAGGGTTCGATACTGGAGCGTTTCGGCCAGTTCCAACGGCGTGCCCGGACTGATGCCCAGATTGCGCGCGAGAGCCAGAAGCGACTGCTTCAACTGGTTCAGGGCAACGAGCAGAGCCTGCTTGTCGTTGGCAAGCTGCACCTGGGCGCGGAGCACATCGACGCCCGTCGCGCTTCCCGCATCGTGCTTGTCTTTGGCCAGTTTGAGCAGCGTGGTTGAATCGGTCACCCGCGATTGAGCGGCCTCGACACGCGCAGCGGCCGACTCGCCATTCAAATACAGAGCGGCGATCGAGCGGACAATCAGATCGCGCGCATCCTGCAAATCGAGTTTGCCCGCATCGACCGCCCGCTCACTGGCCTTGAGGCTGCGATAGCTGGCGAGATCGACAATATTTTGCTGCGCATAGACGCGGAGATCGTAGTTGGAAAACGGCCCCACAACTTCAGGCAGGCCGGGCGATGAAATTCCAAAGGCGCGCAGATCGCGGTTCTGATAGTTGGCGTAGGTCTGCGCATTGACCCGAGGCAGAAGTGCGGCGGACAAACGGCGCATGCGCGTGCCCTCGGCCTCGTCTACGCGCGCGCCGGCGGCCAGCACATTGAGGTTGGCTTGCAGCGCCTTCTGAATCGCATCCTGCAGCGTGAGGCGGTAAGGCGCTGACTGCTGCGCCGATGCCGGCGCGCCTGCAATCAGGCTGCCCAGCAGGAAAAAAACGACAATGCGGAAATTGGATTTCATGATGCCTGCTCTTTGCCAAAGACGGCGATTGCTCGCCAGAAGTGTTGAAAGCTGTCTTCAATCCATACATTGAGCGCTGGTTTCTCGTGCAGCGACCAGAAAAGCACGGTTCCCATGAATGTTTGCAGAACCTGAATCGCCACCTTTTCCTTCTTCAGGAGCGGGTCGATCTCTCCGCGCTGCTGGCCCGCGGCCACAATTTCAGCAATCATCTTGCGGCCCTTTTGCATGTTGTGTTCGATGATCTTGCGCACGCCCTCGCTGGCCAGAAAAGATGAGACCAGGGCGCGGGCCAAATCGGGACTGCGTCCCGGCTCCTCGGTTGCGCGCAGGAACAGATGATGCAAGACAGACTGGATCGTCTGCTTGCCGTCCGCGGCCAGCGCTACGGCTTCAGCAACTTTGCCCAGCTGAATCTCGGCCATAACGCTCAGGACGTGATCTTTGCTCTCGAAGTAGTTGAAGAAAGTTCCCTTGCCCACGTCCGCGGCTTCGGTGATGTCTTCAACCGTGACGTTGGGAAAGCCGCGCTCGGAGAAAAGCTGAAGCGCGCAGCGGAAGAGCCGCACCCGCGTTTCGGCGGCACGGCGCTGGCGGCGTCCCATGCCCGCCAGATGGGCCAGGCTTCCGGCAGCCAGGTCTTCGGCAAGTGTGGTGGAGTCGGATTGTTGACTGTCGATCATAAATGTTCTATCAGCCATTTTCGACCGACAGTCACATATTCACACTGAGGGCTTTTCTTGTCAATATCTTTTGTCTCTGGTGCAGCAGGAATCGAAGAAGTCCAACGGCGAAGGTTCGCCGGGCATTGCCACCACCGGACGTTTGCCAGTAGACTGGGAATGCGTCCGTTACGTGCCTTCTTCGAGCGCCCGGCAGAGGAAACGACTGCCAGGCGGAGCATTCCCGAGAAGCAGAGTCATCGAAATGGCGCGCCGTGGTCCCCAGGGTAAGAGCGGAGGTTTACGTAAGCGCCGCAACCTTAACAACCCAAGGGACTTACAAAGCGGAGAGGTGGCAGAGCCCGGTTGAATGCACCTGACTCGAAATCAGACATAGTCGCAAGGCTATCGGGAGTTCGAATCTCCCCCTCTCCGCCATATATATTGAGCGATTGAAAACAGATAAAAACCAGGCGCATGGACCGTTCGACACGACCCGCCTCAGAGCTTTGCACTGCTCAACCCTCAGAATCTGGCACCCATCAGCAAGCCGATCAGAAGCAATATTCCGAAGATCGTGTTTGTTTGGGCCACTCGCTTCATGCCCAACATCATTTCTGCCGGAGTTCCGCCAGCGCGAAAGACGCGAATCGCGGCAATCGACGGGACGAGACTCCCCAGGACCAGCAGC
>CAVZNE010000136.1:0-3180 GCA_963776445.1 Terriglobales bacterium | reverse complement strand
CGCCCCACGCCCGAAGGGCAAAGAACGTCGCCGCCCCACAGTGTGTCGATGCCCAGAATTGCGTCGGCAATATACTTTTCTGCTTGATCCATCGCTTACACCTTCTCCTTCGTTACGGAACGGAACCAGACATAGAGACAAAGGCCGATAAACAGTAGCGCGGAAGCCGTTTGCGAGGCGGCGTCGTTGGCGTAGATCGGCGAGGTGATCAGATCCTCGCGATACCAGTGAAACAGCTTCAGAGACGCGCCCAGAACGCCGCCCAGCGCGCCGCCTGCCATCAGTCCGGAAGCAATAATCACGCCCCGCTCACAAATCTTGCCGCCCTGCTCGCCGCCCACTTTTTCCGAACGCTTGTTGATCAGGTGCGACATGAAGCCACCGGCCAGCACTGGAGCGGTCAGGCCCAACGGCAGATACAGGCCCAGGGCGAAGACCATCGATGACTTGCCCAGCATCTCCAGAACAAGAGTAATCATGGCGCCGATACCGAACAGCATATAGGCGACCGGCTGGTTGTTCATGAAGCCTACCACCAGCGCCTTCATGATGGAAGCCTGCGGCGCGGCTAGAATCTGCCGCGTGTCACCCGGCGCAGCCTCGCCAAACTGATACACGTGGGCCAGTAGGATGATGGTCAACCCGGCGGTGATGGCCGCGGCGATGACGCCGATGAATTTCACCTTCTCCTGGGCGGCCGGCGTGGAACCGAGCCAGTAGCCGGATTTCAGATCGGTAATGAACTGGCCCGAGACGCACAGTGCCGTGCACACCATGCCCGCAATGGCCATCACAAAGAACATGCCCGTGGTTCCGCTGAGTCCGAAGTTCAGCAACACCACCGCGGAGATGATGATGGTCAGCATGGTCATGCCCGAGGCCGGATTGTTGGCCGTGGTGGCAATGGCGTTGGCGGCCACCGAGGTGAAGAAGAACGAGAACACCAGCGTCAACACCAGGCCCAGGGCCAGCACGGTCCACGAGACTTGAAGGCGTCCAAAGAAGATGGCCACGCCGATGGAACTGGCCACTACGCCCAGCAGCAGCGACAGGACCGGAATATCGCGGTCGGTGCGCTCCGTCGCCGCGGCCTCGCCGTGGCGGAAGGCGTGCAGCGCGATGCCAAACGACCCGGCCACCACGCGCAGCGATTTCAGGATGCCGATGATGCCCGCCGTGGCAATGGCGCCCACGCCGATGAAGCGCACATAGTTGCGATAGATCTCTACCGCGGTCATTTTGGAGATGGGAATTACCGCCGGATAGAGAGTGATGTCGGTGTGGCTGCCGATGAACCAGATCAACGGCACCAGCACAAAGCTGGTCAAAACGCTGCCGGCGCAAAACAGCAGGGAACTGCGCAGGCCCATCACAAAGCCCAGGCCCATGATGAAGCCAATAGCGTCGAAGCTGAACACCATTCGGCCCTTGTCCGCGAGGCCGCGTATGACGGGAATGAACTGAAAGTCGAGATACTCCTTCCACACGTGGAAGGTGGTGACGAAGAAGTCGTAAATCCCGGCGATGGCCGTAGCCTGCAACAGCAGTTTGGCCTGCGAGCCGCCCTTTTCGCCCGTCACCAGCACTTCGGTGATGGCGGTCGCCTCAGGAAACGGCAACTGGCCGTGCATTTCGCGCACAAAGTAGCGCCTGAGCGGAATCAGGAAGAGAACGCCCATGCAGCCGCCCGCCACGCAGATGAAGATGGTCTGCACCGGGTGCGGATCGAGATGCAGAATGTAAAGCGCCGGCAAGGTAAAGATGGCGCCGGCCACCACGCTGCCCGAGGCCGCGCCAATGCCGGTGATGATCACATTCTCGAGCAGGCTGGTGCGGCGCTTGAACATGCGCGCCAAGCCGATGGCCAAAATCGAGATGGGGATGGCCGCTTCCATTCCCTGGCCCACCTTCAGTCCCGAATAGGCCGAGGCGACGGAGAAGACCACGCAAAACACGATGCCCCAAAACACCGAGCGCAGCGTGAACTCGGGAACCTTGGCCTCTGCGGGAACGATGGGCTGGTAAGTTGCGCCGGGAGCCAGCGGCAGGTAGGCATTTTCTGGGAGTGACTTCGTTTCGATCTCAGACATGAATGGAGGATCCTCTTTAGCGGCAGCGCTCGCCAGGCGGGTTCTTCAAACGCGCTGGCGGCCGTCCACTCAAACCGGTTACAGGCTTTATGCACTGCCGGAATGCAGCAAGCAGGCTATCACCGCCACGGGGTCAAAGCAAGGGGCAAAGTCACACCATCCAGAGGCAGTTAGCCTGCCAGAGGATGCTGGCATGGCAGTTCACCCTACCGAGTCGGGAATGTCGGCAGCAGCAATGCGGAGTTGTTTGGTCCAGCGCACTGAAGCGCGGCGTTGAACGAAAGTATTCTGTATACGGTGACCCGCATTGACGACTTCTGAGGGCGGTAAAGGACAAAACACGAAGGCCGCAGCTTTGCGCCGCAAAAGTCTGCGAGTGATGTGGCGTCTGTTTCGCCCGCATACGCTGACAGCGTCTTTTATTCCTGTGCTGATCGGCAGCGCCCTGGCGTGGAGAGTAACAGGGCATCTGTACGCAATGCTCCTTCTGGCCATGCTTGTGGCTTCCACCTTGATTCAAGCCGCAACGAACATGTTCAACGAGTATTTTGACTATGTCCGGGGTCTCGACACGGTGGACTCGGTGGGGATTGCCGGAGCGATCACGCAAGATGGCGTTCGGCCGAAAACAATTTTGCGGATTGCCGTGATTTCGCTGGTTTTGGCGACGCTGCTTGGTGTCTACATCTGCGCCCTCAGCAGTTGGTGGGTGGCCGCGTTTGGCGCGCTCTCCATGCTGATTGGCTATCTCTACACCGGCGGACCGTACCCGATTGCCGCCACGCCTTTTGGCGAGATCTTTGCGGGCGGATTCATGGGCAGCGGAATCATTCTTTTGTCCTGCTTCATCCAGCAGAAGTTCGTGAACGGCTACGATGTGCTGGTTTCAATCCCCTTGGCAATTCTGATCGGCGCCATCCTGACCTCGAACAATATTCGCGATCTGGAAGGCGACAGAAACAATGGCCGGCGCACGCTCGCCATTCTTCTCGGGCACGACATGGCAGTGCAGTTTTTGGCGTGTGCCCTGGCAGCGGCGAATCTATGGATGGTTGCTCTGGTCGCAGTTGGGACTCTGTCCCCGTGGACG
>CAVZNE010000135.1:0-3086 GCA_963776445.1 Terriglobales bacterium | reverse complement strand
CCTGCGGCCGCGCTCCAGTCGTCATCATGGACGGAGAATTGATGGGCGACGCCACCTCCGAAAAGATGCTGGAGCAATTTGAAAGGTGGGCGGTTTAATGAACCTGGAAGAACTGCAACAAATTGCCGACAGTTCCAAGCAGGAGCGGGAAAAGGCAGACTACGAAATCAATGTCTGTATGGGCACCGGTTGCCTTTCCCAGCATAGCGACAAGATCAAGGACGACCTGGCTACGGAAGCCAGCGTCTCCAACAAACGCATCATCGTGCGCCGCACCGGTTGCATGGGCCTTTGCGCTTCGGGTCCGCTGGTGCTGGTGGAACCGACCAACGTTCTCTATCAGCATGTAACCGCCGACCGCGCCAAGGAAGTGATCGCCAGCGTGGAAGGCGAACCGATCCCCGAGTTACTCTGCGACCTGCGCGAGCACTTTGACGATCAGGTGCATGTGGTTTTGGAGAACTCCGGGCGCATCGACCCGGAAAAGATCGAAGACTACATCGGGCGCGACGGTTATCTGGCCCTGGTTACGGCGCTGACCGATATGACTCCGGCGACGATCATCGACGAGATCACCAAGAGCGGCCTCAAGGGACGCGGCGGTGGCGGTTATCCGACCGGCCTGAAGTGGGGCACGGTGGCCAAGGCGCGCGGCGATCTGAAGTACGTGATCTGCAACGCCGACGAGGGCGATCCGGGCGCATTCATGGACCGCAGCGTGCTCGAGAGCGATCCGCAGCGCGTGATTGAAGGCATGTGCATCGCCGCTTACGCGGTGGGCGCCAGCCGCGGCTTCGTGTATGTGCGCGCCGAGTATCCGCTGGCGGTGAGCCGCTTCAACACGGCTTTGCGCGATGCGCGCCGGCGCGGTTTGCTGGGCAACAACATCTGCGGCACCGACTTCGACTTCGACATCGAGATTCGTCTGGGTGCGGGCGCGTTTGTTTGCGGTGAAGAAACGGCCTTGCTGCAGTCGATCGAAGGCAAGCGTGGAACCCCCAAGCCCAGGCCGCCGTATCCCGCGGTTTCCGGACTGTGGGGCAAGCCCACGCTGATCAACAATGTGGAGTCGTTTGCCAACATCGCGCCGATCATCCGCAAGGGCGCGGCCTGGTTCGCGAAGATGGGCACGGAGAAGAGCAAGGGCACCAAGGTCTTCGCTCTGACCGGCAAAATCGCCCACACCGGCCTGGTAGAAGTTCCCATGGGCATGCCGTTGCGCCAGATCATTTTTGGCATCGGCGGCGGCGTTCCGGACGGGCACAAATTTAAGGCCGTGCAGACCGGCGGACCTTCGGGCGGCTGCATTCCGGAAGAGCATTTGGACATTCCGGTCAGCTATGAATCGCTGATCGGCGTGGGCTCGATGATGGGTTCCGGCGGCATGATCGTCATGGACGACACTTCGTGCATGGTGAACGTGGCCAAGTTCTTCCTGCAGTTCTGCATGGAAGAGTCCTGCGGCAAGTGCATTCCCTGCCGCGCGGGCACATGGCAGATGCACCAGATTCTCACCAAGATATGCGATGGCGAAGGCACCCACGCCGACCTGGATCTGCTGGTCGACTTGTGCGGAACCATCAAGGAGACCAGCCTTTGCGGACTGGGCATGTCAGCGCCCAACCCGGTGCTGAGCACGCTGCGCTACTTCCGCAATGAGTACATGGAGCATATCGACAACAAGAACTGCCCGGCCGGCGTCTGCGCATGCGGCAGCAAGGCAGTCAAAGAAGCAGAGGTGCACGCATGAGTCCGACAACGATCACCGTTGATGTCAAGACGCTGCAAATCAATGGGGAAAATGTCAGTGCGCGCGCTGACCAGACCATACTCGAGGTAGCGCGCGAGAACGGCATCTACATCCCCACGCTTTGTCATTTGGACGGCCTCACGGACGTAGGCGCCTGCCGGCTTTGCCTGATCGAGATCAAGGGTTCGCCGAAGCTGTTTCCGGCCTGCGTGGCCAAGGTGGAAGAAGGCATGGAGGTCATCACCAACTCCGAACGCCTGAACCGCCATCGCCGCACCATTCTCGAACTGTTGTTTGCCGAGCGCAACCACGTCTGCGCGGTTTGCGTGGCCAACGGCAACTGCGAACTGCAGTCGGTAGCCCAGATTCAGGGGCTGACGCACATCCGGCTGCCCTATCGTGTACAGAGGCTGGAAGTGGACACTTCCAACGAGCGGTTTGTGGCCGATCACAACCGCTGCATTCTCTGCTCGCGCTGCGTTCGCGTATGCGACGAGGTTGAGGGTGCGCATGTTTGGGACATCATGGGACGCGGGATCAACAGCCAGGTGTTGACCGATCTCCATGAGCCCTGGGGCTCTTCAAGCTGCACGCGCTGCGGCAAGTGCATCCAGGTGTGCCCCACCGGCGCCTTGTTCGACAAGAACAAGGTCGGTGTCAGCCATCCCAAGAATCCGGAATTCCTGCCCTATCTGAACATGATGAGAGACGCAAAATGAGCAAACTGAAACTTGCAACAGTATGGCTGGATGGCTGCTCTGGATGTCACATGTCATTCCTGGACATGGACGAGCGGCTCATCGAACTGAGCAGCCAATTCGATCTGGTCTTCAGCCCGCTGGTGGACTTTAAAACCTTTCCCGAGGGCGTGGATATCGCCCTTGTGGAAGGCGCCATCAGCAGCGTGGAAGATGAGCACAAGATCAAGATCATTCGCCAACGGACGAAGATGCTGATCGCCATGGGAGACTGCGCCGTCACCACCAATGTGCCGGGAATGCGCAATCCCTTTGGTACAAAGGCCATCCTCGAACACGCTTACCTCGCCACCGCGGAGCGGCAGCAACAGATACCGACCGTGGCGGTTCCCAAGCTGTTCGAAAAGGTGCGTCCTGTGCACGAAGTAGTGCCCGTCGACGTATATTTGCCGGGATGTCCTCCTTCGGCCGATACGTTCTATGCAGTTCTGACTGACTTGCTGGCCGGCCGCACACCGGACATCGCAAGCCTAACCCGCTTTGGTGCGTAGGAGAAGCTATGTCGCAAACCATTGTGATTGATCCAGTGACACGCCTTGAAGGTCATGGCAAGATAACGCTGAAGACCGACGACCACA
>CAVZNE010000134.1:0-8934 GCA_963776445.1 Terriglobales bacterium | reverse complement strand
ATCATTGTGACGACCAGCGACTACGAGGCGATAACCATCACTCCCCGGCAAGCATGGAAAATCTGGTCCCGCCTGCCGGAACCGGAGAGCACGCTAACCCTGTTGGCCGCCAGCACCGGGCTGCGAATCAGTGAGTGTCTGGGGTTGCAGTGGGGCGACGTCGCTTATAGGGCACAGGTGATTCAGGTTCGGCGCACTTGGACAGCCGGGAAAGTGGGTCTGCCCAAGAGTCAAGCTTCTCAGGCCGCGGTACCCTTGCACCCGTTACTCGCCCGCTATATGGAGGCTTGGCACAACGCAACGCCCTACGCGGGAGAGGCAGACTGGGTCTTTCCCAGCTTCAAGCTGAAAGGGAAACAGCCTCGGGTGGCCAATATGCTGGTTGAGGACCATCTGCGGCCAGCGGCCATTGCGGCGGGAGTGCTTAAGCAGGGGGACACCGTTCGGTTTGGGTTTCATAATCTCCGCCTCTCGCTCGCAACGTTTCTGGTACAGGCCGGGAAGGACCCGAAGACGGTCCAGACGCTGCTCCGCCACGCCGACGTGCATACCACCTTGCAGATTTACGCACACGGTCGGAATGAGGATCGCATGACCGCGCAAGGCGACATGCTGACGGCGTTTTTCGCGCCCTCTGCGACGGTGCAATAAATATCACGGGTGAACAACGGGTGAGGATTTTTTATCTATTTACCGATAAGTCCTTTAAAAAGTGGTGGCCAGAGACGGGATTGAACCGCCGACGCCGGCCTTTTCAGGGCCGCGCTCTACCACTGAGCTATCTGGCCTCAGCGAAAACTAGCAGTTGCAATTTCCTGGGGCGGATTCCGGCATTGCCGGAAAAGGTGGGCGCATCCACGAATAGTACTCTGCAACGACTTTTTGTAGTATACCAAGTCCCCGCTCGGACGCCAAACGGAGGCCTGGAAGGCGACACTTTCGGGGCATAGACTGAAATGCATCATGCGCCGCTTTGTCTGCTCTCTCACCGTGTTCGTTTTTGCCGTCGCCCTCTATGCCCAGACCCCTGAAGTCCGGGCTGCTCATGCTTATCAGGCCGCCGTGCAGCGGGGGCCGCTGGCGGTGCATGCGTTTTTGGCCGGATTTCCCAAAGGAGCCGACCTGCACGTACACCTCTCCGGGGCGGTGTATGCGGAGAGCTTTATCCGCGCCGCCGGCGAGGACGGGCTGTGTGTGGACCCCGCGGCGCTGAGCTTTGCCAAGCCTCCGTGCACCGGGCAACTGGTTCCAGCCGCGCAGGTTACGGCCAATCAGGGGCTCTACGACCGGCTTATCAATGCTTTTTCCATGCGGAGCTTTGTGCCCACGTCGGGCTTCAGCGGGCACGACCAGTTCTTTGCCACCTTTGACCGCTTTGGCGGGCTGAACAAGCGGCACACCGGCGAGTGGGTGGACGAGGCGGCCAGCCGCGCCGCGGCGCAGAATCAGCAATATCTGGAACTGATGGAGACCCCGCCCTTCGGCCACGCCGCCGCGATCGCCCACCAGATCGGCTGGGATCCGGACGCGACGAGCTTTGCCCAGTTCCGTCAGGCGCTGCTGGACCACGGGCTGCGGGACGAGGTGGCCGCCGACCGCGAGCACGTCCGGTCTGCCGAAGAGCTGCGCCGCCAGATGGAGCATTGCGACGGCCCCCAGGCCGCTCCTGCCTGCCAGGTTGAGACCCGCTACATCTACCAGATTCTGCGCGGTTTCGCGCCGGAGCAGGTGTTTGCCCAGACGCTGCTTGGCTTTGAAACCATCCAGGCCAGCCAGGACGCGCATGACGAGCCCGGCTTTGTGGGCATCAACTTTGTCCAACCCGAAGACGGCTACGTTTCCATGCGCGACTACAACTTGCAGATGAGGATTCTGGACTACCTGCACTCGGTCTATCCCAAGGTCCACATCAGCCTGCACGCCGGGGAACTGGCTCCGGGACTGGTTCCGCCCGAGGGGTTGCGCTTCCACATCCGCCAGGCTGTGGAGTTGGGCCACGCCGAGCGCATCGGCCACGGCGTGGACGTGATGTACGAGGACGACGCCGCGGCCCTGCTGAAGGAACTGGCCCAGAAGCACGTGATGGTGGAGATCAACCTCAGCTCCAACGAAGGCATTCTGGGCGTCAAAGGCGCCGAGCACCCCTTCCCGCTCTACCGCGCCGCCCACGTGCCGGTCGCGCTTTCGACCGACGATGAAGGAGTGAGCCGCATCGACATTACCCACGAGTACGTGCGCGCCGCGCTGGACTACCACCTCACCTACCCGGACCTGAAGCAGTTGGCCCGCACCGGCATGGAGCATAACTTTTTGCCCGGGCAGAGCCTGTGGGACACGGAGGACGACTTCACCGTTCCCGCCGCTGCTTGCGCGGGCCAGCCGCTGGGCGCCGAGAAACCGACCGATGCCTGCAAGGCGTATCTCGACGGCAGCGAGAAGGCCGCCGCCCAGTGGGAGCTGGAACGGCGGTTCCGGGTGTTCGAAGCCAAGTTCTGACGGCTTTCAGCCGGACTTTTTGGGGCAATACCGTTGTCCTGCAGGCCGTCGAATCGGGCTTCAGAACCGCAGTATCCGAAAACGTCGGGCCGCAGACCGACGGATGAAGCGCATAAGTCGGGTTTGAGCCGGAATAAATCGTCGAATGTTGGGTTGTTTTGGTCGAAATTGGCTCTTTTTAGAGCTGAATTGCACGGTGGAGGATTTTCCCGTTTTGTGGGGTGTTGGCCTCATGCTTTCCCACCCATTGTGCAAAGTACGCACAATGGATGGGGCACCCAGTTTCTTCCCCTGTTCTCGAAAATGCACCAATTCGGGTGGAGTTCTCTCTCCATCCAATGGCTGAGGACAAGCGCGATCTCCGCGAGTAGTTTGGGCATACTCCTTCGCAAATGTGACGCACATCACATTTGCTTGCGAGGCCAAACTTGGAGGTCACCCATGAAAAACACACAGAAAGGCCTGCTGTTGCTGACTGTTGTTGGAATCGCACTTGCCGGCGGCCAGGCGCAGGCGCAGGGGTGCGTCGCCGCCCACAGCAATCAGCGCACTCTCGACGAGCTGGTCGCCACCGAGCCAATTATGCCGGCGGAACATTCGCGTATCCACAACCTCACGGTGGACATCGGCTACCGGGTCTTCAACTCCAACAAGTATTTCCAGGGCAGCACGGAGATTGCGCGGCCAACGGCGGTGCGCAACCATCAGAATATTTTTGACATCGGGCTGGAATACAAGCTGAATTCCCGCTGGAGCCTGATTGCGGATGTGCCCGTCTTCGATGGGACGCGCAACCAGATCTATCCGCCCGTGGGCATCTTCCAGGTGAGCGGCCTGGGCGACGTCACGGTGGGCGCGCAGCGGTGGCTCTTCCGTCCGCCGACGGAAAACGGCGGCAACGTGGCGGTGAGCGCCTCGCTGAAGATTCCAACGGGGATCGACGACGCCACCGGCTCGGCTCTGTACCAGGGGCAAGTCATCAAGGCCACGGCCGACCAGTCCCTGCAACCCGGCGACGGGTCCTGGGGCTTCAACGTGGCGACGCAGGCCTACAAGTCGCTTTGGCGGCGCGCCTCAGCCTACGCCCAGGGAAGCTACCTGTTCAACCCGCGGGACACCAACGGCGTGGCCACTTTCCGCAGCCAGCCGGGGCAGGGCACGATGTCGGTGACGGACCAGTATCTGTACCGCGGCGGACTCTCCCAGGGCGTTCCCAAGGTCAGGGGACTGGCGCTGAGCCTCGGCATGCGCGGGGAGGGCGTGCCGGTGCGCGACCTGCTGGGCGGCAGCGACGGGTTCCGGCGGCCGGGGAAGATTGTTTCGGTGGACCCGGGGCTGATGTGGAACTACAAGCGGGACACGCTCTCGGTGAACGGACCGTGGGCGATTTATCGCGACCGGCCGCCCAGCGTGCCGGAGATCCAGTACAAGATCACCAATGGTGATGCGTTCTTTGCGGATTACACAGTGATTGCGAGTGTGTCGCATCATTTTTAGGGGCAGAGGAGGGAGCGCCGGTGCTAAAGCCCGGTTGCTGGATCGATCCATCAGGGGCCTGAAGGCCCCTGTTCCCTCCGTATTGATGTCTTTCGGAATGATCTGGGTTTCCGCAGGGGCTAAAGCCCACGAGTGTTCCACCTGCATTTTCGGCACGACTGAAGTCGTGCCCTGTTACAAAACAAGAACCCTATCTCACCTATGAAACCGTGCGCCGACGTGATCGGGAGGGAAAGATCGGGTCTTCTGCTGACATCCGAATTCGCCTTCCCCAGGCGCCGTTTCCGTCTTACACTCTCTCCATGGATAACGAGCGCATCCGCGAGTTGTGCCTGGCGCTGCCGCATGTGACCGAGACGCTGAACTGGGGCCATCATCTGGTCTACTTTGTGGGCGACAAGGAGATCGGCGGCAAGATGTTCGCCATGACCGATCTGGACGGCACCGGGACCGGCGTTTTGTGGTTTCATTGCGGGGCAGAGCGCTTCCACGAGTTGCTGGAGGTGGAAGGAATCTGTGCTTCGCCTTACCTGGCCAGGGTTCACTGGGTCACGCTGGAGCGGTGGGATGTGCTGCGGCCGCGGGAGATCGAAGAGGAACTGCGGCGGGCGCACGCGCTGATCTACGAAAAGCTGCCGGGAAGAACCAAGAAGATCCTCGGACTGCCGGAGAAGGAACGCGCCAAGGTGATTCGGGAGCGAAAGAAAGTGGTGGCGGAACGGGAGAAGGCCAAGAAAGGGTAAGAGGAAAGGCACGGGTGTGGGCTTTTGTGGTTTCCCACCCTTGCGGCAAGGAACAAAGACGCCGCAAGGATGGGGCACCCGCTTTGGTTCGTTAACGACTGTTTTTGATTGTTGGGTTTGGAGTTCATGCTCGCCCGCCCTGGCCATTCGACCGGAACTGCAAGCACGGGACCCTCGTATCCTGCTATGTGACCGCTCCGGGCGGTTGCCCGCAGTTTGAGGCAGTGAAGCCATGATGAAGTTTCTTCTGTGGTGCATTTTGCTGGTGTTGTGCTGGCCGCTGGCGCTGGTCGCCCTGGTGCTGTATCCGCTGGTGTGGCTGCTGCTGTTGCCGTTTCGCGTGGTGGGGATCGCGGTGGGCGGCGTTCTGGAGCTGGTCAGCGCAATCATCTTTCTGCCGGCGCGGCTGCTTCGCGCGATTTGAGGGCGCTGCCGATTTCCCTTCCCGCAGCGCCGGCACCGTGGCATTTATCTCCGCGCACTAGCTGAGCGTGTGCCTGCCTCCCTCGACATCCTCTCCGATAATGCGTTAGTTTGAGCCCATGGGGCCGAGGCTTTGGCCAGGGTTGCGCGTCCAATCCTTTGAGGAGTCGAATCTTATGCGCAGAGTTTTGCTGGCAGCGGTGGCGGTAGCGATGCTGGGGATGCCGATCGCGCTGCGGGCGCAGACCGCGGACGAAGCGAAGAACGCACAGCAGGCGCGCGTGGCGCTGGACGCCATGGTGCAGGCTTTGGGCGGGCAGGCGTGGCTGGACCTGAAGAGCCAGATGCGGCAAGGGCATGTGGCCGCTTTCTTCCAGGGCAAACCGAGCGGCGGGACGACGAAGTATTGGGAGTTCCACGTTTGGCCGGACAAGGACCGGATTGAGTACACCGAGCACCGCGACGTGCTGCAGTTCTACATTGGACGGCAGGGCTGGGAAGTGACCTACCGGGGCAAGAAGGAACTGCCCCAGGAGCAGGTGGACGACTACATGCGGCGGCGCGACCACTCCATTGAGACGGCCGTGAAGGTGTGGCTCAAGGATCCCAAGACCATCCTGATTTATGAAGGACAGCGGCTGGCGGAGCGCCACCTGGCCGAGCAGGTGACGCTGATCTCGGCGCAGAACGAGGCTGTCACCATCCTGATGGACAAGCAGACCCACCTGCCGCTGCGGCGCAGCTTTGAGTGGCGGGACCCGCTCTACAAAGACAAGAACCTCGACGCCGAGGAGTACGACGACTATCACCCGGTGGGCGGTTTTCCGACGCCGTTCACGACGACCCGCTTCAAGAACGGCGATATGACCAGCCAGCGTTACCTGGACCACGCGACCTATAACCAGGAGCTGGGGGCCGACTTCTGGAGCGTGGACGCGGCCGACCGGCGCATCAGGAAGTAGCGGCGATTTATAATCCAGACGAGTGCAATAGGGCAGAGCCCGTTCGCTCTCCGGAGCTAGAAGAATGACATTTGATATCCAGGAGATCATGGGTTTCCTGCCCCACCGCTACCCGTTTCTGCTGATCGACAGAATCGTTGAGTTCGAACCCGGCAAGCGGGTTGTGGCCATCAAGAATGTGACCATCAACGAGCAGTTTTTTCAGGGCCACTTTCCCGATTTTCCGATCATGCCCGGCGTGCTGGTGGTGGAAGCCATGGCCCAGGCCGGCGCCATCATCATGATGGAAGCGATTCCCGACCACAAGAGTAAGCTGGCGGTTTTTTCCGGCATTGAGCGGGCCAAGTTTCGGCGGTCGGTGGTGCCGGGCGACCAGTTGCGGATTGAAGTGGATGTGCTGTCATTCCGGCCGCGCGCCGGACGCATGGAAGGCAAAGCCTTTGTGGACGGCAAGCTGGCGTGCGAGGCCATATTGACTTGCATGATGGTGCCGCGCGCGCAGGGCAAGGGTGATGCGCCTGAGGCGGCGAAGGAAGCGGGGGCTGCGGAGTGAGCATTCATCCGAGTTCCGTGATTGCTTCCGGAGCGGTTGTGCCGGATTCCTGCACGGTGGGTCCGTTTTGCACCATCGGCCCTGACGTTGTGCTGGGCGAGGATTGCACGCTGATTTCGCACGTGGTTTTGGACGGGCGCACACGGATCGGCGCGCGGAACAAGTTTCATCCGTTCTGCGCCATAGGCGTGCCTCCGCAGGATTTGAAGTACAAGGGCGAGCCGACGGAAGTGGAGATCGGCGACGACAACGACATCCGCGAGAGCGTGACGATCAGCCGCGGGACGCACCACGGCGGCGGTGTGACGCGCCTGGGTTCGAAGAACCTGCTGATGGCGTATGCGCACATTGGGCACGACTGCCAGGTAGGCAGCGGCTGCATTCTGGCCAACTGCGCCACCCTGGCCGGGCACGTGACCATTGAGGACTTTGCCAGCGTGGGCGCGTTCTGCCCGGTGCACCAATTCTGCACGGTGGGCCAGTATGCGTTTATCGGCGGCGGCACCATTGTGACGCAGGACGTGCTGCCCTTTTCGCTGACCTCGGCGCGGAGAGAAAACAAGGCCTTCGGCATCAACAAGGTCGGGCTGGCGCGGCGGGGCTTCTCGCCGGAGCGGCTGCAACTGCTGCAAAAGGCCTTCCGTACGCTGGTGGCGGCCAAGCTGAACACCTCGCAGGCCGTGGAGAAGATCAAGGCGATGGAAGGCGAAGACGCAAAGCTGCTGGTCGACTTCCTGGAGCGCAGCCAGCGCGGGGTCATCAAGTAACCATGAAGCTGGGCCTCATCGCCGGCAACGGCCGGTTTCCGTTTTTGCTGCTGGATGCGGCGCGGGCCCAGGGCCTGACCGTGGTCGTGGCCGCCATCCGCGAAGAAACGGATGCGGAGATCGACCAGCGCGCGGCCAGCGATGAGGGCATCACCGTCCACTGGCTTTCGCTAGGCGAGCTGTCGCGCCTGATCGACACCTTCCGCAAGGAGGGCATCACGCAGGCGGTGATGGCCGGCCAAGTGAAGCACAAGCAAATCTTCTCGAGCATCCGTCCGGACTGGCGGCTGGCCAAGCTGCTGCTGAATTTGCGCACCCGCTCCACCGACATGCTGCTGGGCGCGGTGGCCAAGGTGCTAGGGGACGAGGGCATTGAGCTGATCAGCTCCACCGCTTTTCTGGAGCCTCTGCTGGCGCAAGAGGGCGTGCTGACCGAGCGCGCGCCGGACGAGCAGGAACGCAGGAACATCGAATACGGGTTGTCCGTGGCGCACGCCGTGGCCGGGTTCGATATTGGGCAGACGGTGGTGGTGGCCGCGCAGGCTTGTGTGGCTGTCGAAGCCATGGAAGGGACGGACGCGGCCATTGAGCGCGCCGGTGTGCTGATGGGATCGCTCGAAGACGAAGCGCCCGATTCCGCCACCACACTGGAACGCCGCCTGACCGTTGTCAAGGTGGCCAAGCCCAAGCAGGACATGCGCTTCGATGTTCCCGTGATTGGCATGGCGACCATTGAGACGATGATCCGCGCCGGGGCCAGTTGCCTCTCCATCGAGTCCGGACGCACGCTGCTGTTCGATCGCACGGCGCTGCTGGCACGCGCCGCTCAAGCCGGGATTACGATTGTCGCCGCGCCGCGCACGGACCATTGATTCAGCCTATCTGGTCATTGGCAGCGGAATTCACACCTTGAGTTTGTGCTTTCCCAGGTCCCAAAAGCGGGACCTGGGGCACCCAGCATCGTTGCCGCCCTGCACGGTGAACCTTGATTCGGCCTACCTTGAATTCACTGCGTTTCCCACCCATTCCGCAGAGTACGCAGAATGGATGGGGCACCCAGTTTCTACGGTCCTTGAGTTCAGGTAAATCGAGGAATTCATTACTTTCCTGCATCGGCTCTGCTGTCGGCAAACAATTCCGAGTCCCGCCGCATCTGTTTTCCATCCAATCAGCACGGAGGTCCCCTCGTGAGAAAACTGTTTCTTCCTCTTCTCGCCGCGGCCATCTCGTTCGCGGTTTTGCCAGCTACTGTCCGTGCCGCCGATCATGCACTGCCCACCATCGGGCAGGTTGCGCCCGGCTTCACACTCCCTTCCCAGGACGGCTCTCAGATTTCGCTATCGAGCTTTCACGGCAAGTGGGTCGTGCTCTACTTCTACCCCAAGGACATGACCTCGGGCTGCACGATTGAGGCGCACAACTTTCAGCGCGATCAGGTCAAGTTTGACGCGCTGGACGCGGTCATTGTCGGCGTAAGCGTGGACACTCCCGAC
>CAVZNE010000133.1:0-6503 GCA_963776445.1 Terriglobales bacterium | reverse complement strand
CGATTTTGGTCAGCGAGAGCGAGCCGGTGATCATCACCACGGCCACGCTCGACATCAGCAGCGGCACCTCGTAGCTGATCATCTGCGCCACGGCGCGCATGGCGCCCAGCAGCGAATACTTGTTGCGGCTCGACCATCCGGCCATGAAGACCGACAGCTCCGTCGACGCGCCCATGGCGAAGTAAAACAGCAGGCTGGCGTCCATCTCCACCAGCACCATGTTGCGCCCCATGGGCAGCACGGCAAAGCCCATGAAGACGGCCACCACCAGCACCACCGGCGCCAGAAAGTGCACCACCGCATCGGCGCTCAGGGGAACAATGTCTTCCTTGGTCAGCGACTTGATGCCGTCGGCGATCGGCTGCAGAATTCCGAACGGACCCACGCGGTTGGGACCGAAGCGATTCTGCATGCGGCCCAGCCCCTTGCGCTCCAACAACACGGTCAAGCGCAAACAGCGCCGGATACAGGCAGACGATGACGGCGACGCAAATGCACCACTCCGGCAAACGGCTGCAAAAAGGCGGGCAGAAAGCCGGTGAGCCAGTGCAGAAGGAGAACGAAGATCTGGTCCATTTTCTCGATCATGGTCTAGGCTCCTCCTTCCGTTGGTTGGGCAGCTGGCTTGACTGCGGGCGTGGCCGCGGCCTTGGCTGCGGCGGCGTCGGCGGCAGCCTTTGCCTTGGCGTCTGACTTGACCTTCTCCGCTGCCAGATGCGCATCCACGGCGGCTGCTTCGGTAGGGTGAATCTGGCGGTAGTAGGAATTTGGCTTGGCCAGATGCTCGCGATCGAGCATCAGTCCGCCGAAGCGGTTTTCCGTACTCAACTCATACTCCGTATCCATCTTGATGGACTCGAACGGACAGACCTCGACGCAAATCTGGCAGCTCATGCAGACCGAAATATCGATGTCGAACCGGGCCGGGTAAAACTGCATCTTGCCGAACGCATCCGGCTTCTTGTCTTTTGACTTCTCGATGTAAATGCACTTGGGCGGGCACTCTTTCTCGCAAATCTGGCACGAAGTGCAGCGCAGGCCGGCCAGCCAGTCGTCGCCATCGTAGACGAGGAAGGGAAAGTCGCGCGTGGCCTCGATCGGAGCAATGCGCTGCTCCGGATACTCGACCGTCGTCAGCCGCTCCTTGGAGAAATAGCTTCCGAAGAAGTTCTTCGCCGTCTCGGCCAGCCCTTTTAGTATCCCTTCACCCAGCAAGTACGCCTCCGTACAGAGATCCGTTATCAGAGATCAGAGATCCGCTATCGATCCACTTCACCCAGCACAATATCCACACTGCCCAAAATCAGCACCACATCGGCTACGTTCTGACCCAGAGCCATATCCTCAAGCACCGTCAGGTTGATGAGGCTGGGCGGCCTGACCCGGTAGCGATAGGGATTGGGCCCGCCGTCGCTGATCAGGTAAAAGCCCAGCTCGCCTTTGGGCGACTCGATGCGTCCGTAGGCCTCGCCCGGCTTGGGACGCAAACCGCGACTCTTCCCTTTGGGGTCCATCACCGGCCCGCCGGGAATGTCTTTGAGCGCCTGCTCCAGAATCCTGACCGACTCCCTCATCTCCAGCATGCGGATCATGAAACGGTCGTAGACGTCGCCATGGTCGCCCAGCGGCACGCGGAAGTCGAAGCGGTCGTAAATGCCGTAGTGGTCTACCTTGCGAATGTCGTAGTTGACGCCCGAGGCGCGCAGCAACGGCCCGGTAATGCCGGCGTTCACGGCCAGATCGGGCTTGAGAATGCCCACACCCTGGGTGCGCGCCATCAAGATTTCGTTGGAGCGGAGTAACTCTTCAAATTCGTCTACAAATTTGGGCAGGCCGGCAACGACTTTACGCGTCGCATCCAGCCAGGACGAGGTTGCGTCGACGCGGCAGCCACCGAAGCGCATGTAGTTGCACATCATGCGCGCGCCGGTCAGCTCTTCAAACAGATCCAGAATTTTTTCGCGCTCGCGAAAGGCGTACATCAGCGGCGTGCCGCTGCAGCCCATGTCTTGCATGAGGAAGCCGATAGAGCCGGCGTGATTCTGGAAGCGCGTCAGTTCGGCCAGAATCACGCGCAGGTACTCGGCGCGCTCAGGCACCGCCTGGCCGGTGAGCTTTTCCACGGCCAGGGCGTAGGCCCAGTTATTGGTCAGCGGACAGAGGTAGTCCAGACGATCCGTGTAGGGCATGTTGGCCAGATAGCTCTGGTCTTCGCCCAGTTTCTCGTGATTGCGGTGCAAGTAACCGAACTCCGGCTTCAGGCGAATCACGCGCTCGCCGTCGAGAGCCAAATCCATGCGGAAGACGCCATGCGTGGAGGGATGCTGCGGCCCCATGGACACTTCCAGCAGCTCGCCCTCGTTGGTCTGCTCCACCACGGGAGGACGGTTCCAGCCTTCCAGCTTCTTTTTGCGGCCCAATCCGATCAAGCTTCCAAACTTGTTCATTGCGCGGCGCCCGTCCCTTTCTCGCCGGCCGTGGCCGCCAACTGCGTAGCTTGATGCGCCTGCGCCCGCGCCAGCACCGCGTCATGAGGGGTGGGCTCGTATTCGAAGTCGTCCGGCTCCACGTAATCGCGCCGCATGGGATGGTCCTTGAATCCCTCCCACATCAGAATGCGCCGCAGGTCCGGATGCCCGGTGAACACGACCCCGTACAAGTCGAATATTTCGCGTTCCTGAAACTCGGCCGAGCGCCAAATGGGCGTCAGCGAAGGCAAATCGACCTGGTCGGTGCGGTTCACGGTGCGCATGCGCAGCACCAGAGGGCCGTGCTTCTTTTCCATCGAAAACAGGTGATACACCACTTCAAGGCAGCCCGGTTCGACGTGCTTGCGGGTCTCCTCGACGGTCTCTTCTGCTGTCTGCTCCACGCCGTCCACGGTTTTGGTGACGTGGCGCGTCACTTTCACTTTTTCGGCGACTTCCCTGTCCGGCCAATCCACACCGGTCACGTTCGACAGAAAGTCGAATGACAGATCCGCATCGGAGCGCAAGAATTTGGCTACCTGGACGGCATGGGCCGGATCGAGCCGCAGCGAGTGTTGCCCGCTGGGGCTGGGGTTGGGCACAATCACCACGCCCGCGTCGGGAATGGCCGCATCGATGGCCGCCTTGATTTCTTCTATCGTCTTCATCAGCGAATCACCACCGGCACGGTCCACACGCCCTTGTTGGATGTGGGCTCCAGATCGTGCTCTCCCATCGCCGGCACGGGGAACTCGCCCTGCGCTTCGGCGTCGAGAAAGCGCGGACGGCCGTCGCCGGTCAGAGGCTGGGCATCGATTTTTTTCTGCAATTCCATAAAAGCCGACAGCAGCGCTTCAGGCCGCGGCGGGCAGCCGGGAATGTGAATATCCACCGGGATGTAGCGGTCAATCCCCTTCAGCACGTTGTAGCCCTGCTTGAACGGGCCACCGGAGATGGCGCACGCGCCCATGGCGATCACGTAGCGCGGCTCGGGCATCTGGTTGTAGAGACGGACCACCTGGGGCGCCATCTTTTTGGTCACCGTGCCGGAAACGATCAGCAGGTCGGCCTGGCGCGGCGAAGGCCGGAAGACCTCTGCGCCGAAGCGGGCCATGTCGTAGCGCGCCATGGTGGTGGCGATCATCTCAATGGCGCAGCAGGCCAGGCCGAAGTTCATGGGCCAGATGGAGCTGCGCCGCCCCCAGTTGTAGAGCTCCTGGATGGACGTCACGACGATGCCCTGCTTGCGCATCTCGATTTTCAATGCTTCGTCTACAGCCATCGCCCGCTCCGTTCTGTTTGCTGAATTCTGTTCTCTGACCCCCGATGCATCGCCGTCATGCCCACGTCAGCACACCCTTGGCCCACGCCCAAGCCAAGCCCTCAATCAGCAGTAGCACAAACACCAGCATCGCCAGGCAAGCCGCCGCGCCGAGTCCGGTAAACGCCACCGCGAAAGGCAGCAGAAACACCGCCTCGACGTCGAAAATGAGGAAAATAATCGCGTAGAGGTAATAGGCAGAGCGAAACTGCAGCCAGGCATCGCCCGCGGACTCCAGTCCGCACTCGTAGATAGCGTTCTTTACCGCGTTGGGCTTGGCCGGGGAATACACCTTTCCCCACAGCCACGCCAAGGCCAAGGGGGTGAGCCCAAAGGCCAAGGCCACCGCGAACAGAACCGCCAGAGAAAAATAGGGATTTGAGGCCATCTTCGGAAATGTAACCCTTCTGAAACAACGTACCAGTTCGAGGGCAATCTTGCATAAGGTTGATGTGCCGTGGAGCCGTACTGTTTCAATTTTTCGCCGTTCATCCCACCTTGTGAACCGTTCCCTGTCGAGAGGCCAAATCGCGGATTCCCCGAGACCAAACGCCCCGCGCCTCTCAACCTTTCGGTGGTAGACAGGATAGCCCTTGTGGCTGATAACGTTCTACTATTCCTGCGGCTTCCCCAGTAGCCCGCCGCGGTTGTGCGACCTGTCGCATCGGAGATCACCAGATCATGTTCGAGACTCATTTCAGAACTGCGCTGCGTCCCTGGCTGTTGACCGTCCTTCTGGCGGGCCTGTCCCTCACGGCCACCTGGGCCGTGCGCGCCGCCACGGAACCGGCCGCGGCCGCGGTTTCCGCACCCCCTGCCACCTCGGCGTTCCACGATTCGGTGGCGGGACGCTACAACTACGCATTCGGCAAGGACGCTCCGTTTCTGCCCTCGAACGCGACTTCGGCAAGCGGGCAGTTCCTGAGCCCGAAGAGTTTCTATACGGCGCAGTACTGCGGGCACTGCCACCAGGAGTCGTACCACCAGTGGAGGCAGTCGGCGCACTCGAACAGCTTCCGGGCACCGTGGTACCTGAAAAACGTGAACCTGCTGATCGACGAGAAGGGGGTGCAGTTCTCGCGCCACTGCGAGGGCTGCCACAACCCGGTGGCGCTGCTGTCTGGCGACCTGTCGCAGGGGATGCCCAAAAAGCGCCCCTTTGAGGACGAGGGGCTGACCTGCTCGGTGTGCCACGCAATCCAGTCGGTGGACGCGACCGGCACCGGCAGCTACGTGATGGGGACCCCGGCCGTGCTGGTGGACGAGAACGGCGCGCCGATTACCAGGCCCGTTTCCGACGCCGAGGTTCTGGCGCATCTGGACCGGCACTCCAAGGCCGTGATGCGGGACGTTTACCGCACGCCGGAGTTCTGCGCGGCCTGCCACAAGGCAGCTATCCCGCGCACGCTGGACGACTACAAATGGCTGCGGGCTTTCACGGTCTATGACGAATGGCAGGGAGCCAGCTTTACCAAGCAGTCGCCGCTGCCCTTCTACCGCAAGGACACTGTCTCCACCTGCCAGACCTGCCACATGACGCGGGAGCCGTTGCCGGCCGGCGCGGCCGACCCTGGGGCCAAGGACGGCAAACTCGTAAGCCACCGCTGGCTGGGCGGCAATACCCTGATGCCGCAGTACTACAAATACGACGAGCAGGCGCAGAAACTGGTGGAGTTCCTCCGCAAAGACGTCGTGAACGTGGACATTTTCGCGCTGGAAAAGGAGGGCGCGGCGGCCACGAAGAACGACGTGGTGCTGGTGGCTCCGCTGGGGCTGACCAGCTTTTCGCTGGCGGCTGGGGAAACCCTGGTGGCCGATGTGGTGATCCAGAACAAGGGCATCGCCCACACCTTCATTCCCGAACAGCGCGACTTTTACGAGGCCTGGGTGGATTTCGCCGTGAAGGACGGGGCGGGCAAGGTTCTGGCGGAGAGCGGATTTCTGGCTGCGGACGGCAACCTGGACCCCTCGGCGCACTCGTTCACCAACCGCCTGATCAATACCAAGGGCGAGTTGAACGACCTGCACCAGATTTGGCACAACCGGGTGCTGGCCTACAACAACGCCCTGCAGTCGGGCCGTTCGCAACTGGCGCGCTACCGCTTCCGGCTGCCCAAGGACATTGCCGGACAGGTGACGCTGACGGCCAGCGTGAAGTACCGGCGCTTCAACCAGCACTTCATCGACTACGCGATGAACGAGAAGCACTACGCGCTGCCGGTGGTCGAAATAGCCACACAGACGCGGACGTTCAAGCTCGGGGAGAACGCGCCGGCTGCGCCGGATGCTGGGGAGAATAAAGAGTGGATGCGGTGGAACAACTACGGCATCGCCCTGCTCGACGCCTTGCAATACCAGGACTCGGTGCATGCCTTTGAGCGGGTGGCAGCCCTGCGGCCGGACTACGCCGACGCCTACACCAACATGGCGGTAGTGGAAGTTTCCTGGGAGAAATACGACGACGCCAAGGGCAACCTGGCCAAGGCGCTGGCGCTGCTGCCGGGCGACCCGCGGGCGCTTTACTACCGCGCCCTGGTGGAGCGGAATGCGGGCCAAGTGAAGGAAGCCATCGCCGACTTCCAGGCCGTGCTGGTCCAGTATCCGCGCGCCAAGGATGCGCTGCGCGAACTGGGGTTCAGCTACTATCAGCAGCACGATTATCCGCAGGCCCGCAGCGCCTACGAGCGCCTGCAAGCCATCGATCCCGACGACCT
>CAVZNE010000132.1:0-5764 GCA_963776445.1 Terriglobales bacterium | reverse complement strand
CGACATGGCCATCAATCCCGCCTGCGGTGCCGGGAGCGCCGGGCTGCCGAAGGGGTGCTGCTGGGCAAGAATTGCGATAGGGAAGAACAGGACGAGCGAGGCTACGACAATGCCGAGGAGGTCGCCGATCTGCATCTTGGAGGGCGTTCCCCCGAGGATGTGTCCGACCTTCAAGTCTTGCAGCATCTCGCCAGCGACCGCCGAGGAGACGCAGACCACGGCTGCCACTCCAAGCACGGCGGCAACGCCGCCGCTACCCGATACTCCGAGAGCGACCATCAGCATGGCTGCGATCACCAAGGTACAAAGCGTAAGTCCAGACACAGGATTGTTCGATGAGCCGATCATCCCGACCAGGTTGCCGGAAACGGCGGCGAAGAAGAACCCAACGACGAGCATGACGCCGGCCGCGACCAGCGAGCCCGACAAAATCTTGGACGCGGAGAGCCCTCCCGCGTAGCTGATGAAATAGCGATAGAGGAAAAACATGGCAACAAACACCACGGCGATGCCGGCAAAGACGGCTTTGGCGGGCAGGTCGCGTTCGGTGCGGCCGGTAGCGGCGTGTGCGGCAGCGGACTTTTTCAGGTCGGACACAGGCCGGGGTTTTGTTATCTCTTCGCTGACCGTATTGCTCGGCAGCTTTCGGGATTGGTCGAACAACTCAGATGTTGCGCAGTATGCCCAACAGGGAATCATCCTGGTCATGCCCGAGGGTAACTCGTCGTATTTCATGAATGCGGTGGAAGCAGCACAAGATAAGTACGAGGACTACATAACTCAAGACTTGATTGCAGACGTTGAAGCGCGCTTTCCTGCAAAGAAAGATCGGGAGAGCCGCGCAATCGTGGGGGTTTCCATGGGAGGATTCGCGGCTATCGAGTATGCGCTCACCCGTCCCGGCTTGTTTATCTTTGCCGGTGCGCTGAGCCCGGCGATCGATGTGCCCAGCCGACCCTTCAGCGTGAAACACATCGAGCAATGGTGGAGATTTCGCTCGATCTTCGGTCCAGTCGGCAGCCAGGAAAGGCAGACCCGCGACCCATTTGTTCTGGTGCAGTCCGCAAATCCTGGCGCTACCCCATATATCTATTTGACGGCTGGCCAGAAAGAGCCGCTTCTCGGTCCCAACCGCCGCTTTGCCGCGCGGCTCAAGCAGAGGATGTTCGCCTACGAGTTTCACACCAAACCAGGTGGCCACGACTGGACGGAATGGAACGCACAAATTCCAGGCTGCTTTACGAGCCTTCTCGCGCATCTGTCACAGAAAGCCAACTGAGCAATAGCCGGGTGCACTCCGTCTCGCGCTTGAGGTGCTAGATCGCGACTCGCTGTACGCGCGGACCGATGCGCGTAAAGACCTCCCACGGGATGGTCCCCGTGGCCTTGGCATGGTCGAAGGCGGTGATGGTTTCACTGCCCTGCGTGCCCAGAATCACCACTTCGTCCCCAGCTTCAACGCCCGGAATCCCGGTCACGTCCACGACCGACTGGTCCATGCTGATGCGCCCGGCAAAAGGCGCCCGCTGGCCGCGCACCAAAAGGCTGAAGTGGCGCGCGAGCATCCGGTCCAGGCCGTCGGCGTACCCCACGGCCAGCAGCGCCAGGCGCGTCGGTTGGGTGGTAACAAAGGTGCCGTTGTAGCCCACCATCGAACCAGCGGGAACCGTCCTCACTCCGGCCACACGGGTCTTCCAACTCAGCACCGGCTGCAGGTTGGCCCGCGCCGCAACCATGGCCTGCGGCTCCTGGTTTGGCGCAAAGGGCGGATCGAAATCCTGCACCAGGCCGTAGAGCGCCAGTCCCGGCCGCATCATGGGCTTCATGCCGCGGCGGGCGGCCAGTTCGGCAACTGTGGCGGCCTGACCGGCCAGCAGAGCGGCGGAACTGCCCACGTTGAGCCACTCCGGCTTCAGCCCCGCGGCCTCAATCGCTGCCACCACCTTGTCCAGCTCGGCCAACTGCTTCCGGGTCACCGCGCCATTCGCTTCGTCGGCGGCAAACAGGTGGGTCATCACCGCTTCCAGCCGCAGCGGCGATCCTGAACCAAACCGCGCCAGAACCGCGCCAAGCTCGGCGGGAAGCACTCCCTGGCGGCTCATGCCCGTGTCGATTTCCAAATGAATGGGCAGCGACTGCGCCGGAAGCCCGGCTGCGCGCGCCGCGCCTTCCAACTCATCCAGTTGCCACAGCTCCCAGGCCACGGCGGTCAGGCGATTCTCAACCACCGCCTTTCCTTCGCCGGGAAAAGCGCCGCTCACCACCAGCACGCGCGCCTCGGGGCACACCGCACGCGCGGCCACGCCCTCTTCCACGCTGGTCACGCCCAGCCAGCGGGCGCCCGCGCGCACCACGGACGGAGCGCACAGAGGGAGAGAGTGGCCGTACGCATCGGCCTTGACGATGGCCAGCAGCTCCATCTGCGGACCGGCCAGGGTCAGCAGGAATCGGTAATTCTCTTCGATAAGACGGGTCTGAATCTCAACCCAGCAAGGGCGGTTTGGCATCTGGTTTTCCAAGCAACCAGTTTATCGCGGAAGGAGAAGTCCGAGTCCCACAGGCCATCGGGAAGCCCGCCGCGGCATTCGTTACCGCAGCAGCGCAAACGCAACCACGGTTTCGCCCTTTTCTGGAATCTCGTCCAGCAGCCTTGCCTCCAGCTCGTGCGGCAGAGGCATTTCGCAGGCGGCGATTTCCGCCTCGTTCGCGCCCACAAAACAGAGTTCGCAGCAGCCCAGGGCGTCGCCGTCGCCCATGCGCACCGGCGGACCGAAGACGCGGCAGGTCATGGGCCTCCATGCGTAAACGTCGCAGCGCCCGGTGGCCGGGTCCAGCGCCGGACAAGCCGCCTCGTTGGCAAACTCCTCGAACTGCTCCTCCTCCGCGCCGGAGTCGCCCAGCAGCCCCGTCTTCGCATCGCCGGGAAAATCGGCCCCGTATTCCGCCACCCAAGCCTGCGCCCGCTGTTCAATTTCGGCGGCCAGAGCCGGGTTGGCCGCCCGCAGCGCCTCCATCCCCGCGCCCAGCCGCAGGGCGTCCAGCGGACTGACGGCAAAGGCTCCATGGCAGCACTGCGTACACCCCGGCCGGCAGGCCAACCACGGCCCTGCCTTCCGCGCCGCTTCGGCCAGCGCCGCGTCCATGATCTGCACTAGTTGGGAATCGCCTTGGGGTAGTTGCATCAAGGCAAGAATATCGGATTGCTTCGGCCTCGGTTTCTTGCTACTCTGCCCGCGGAGGTTCCCCATGGTTGATTCACCCAGCACGGTCATCCCCGGACTGCGTTATCGCGATGCCCAGGCCGCCATTGACTGGTTCTGCCAGGTCTTTGGTTTTGAACAAAACGCGGTTTACAAGGCCCCGGACGGCTCCATTGCCCACGCCCAACTGACCCTGGGCGGCGGCATGATCATGCTCGGCTCCGTCAAAGACGACGAGCACAGCCACAGCTTCAAGTCGCCGGAAGAACTTGGCGGCGTAGAGACCAGCAGCGTCTACATCCTGGTTGCCGACGCCGATGCGGCCTTCGCACGCGCAGTTGCCGCGGGAGCGACCGTGGTCCGCCCGCTGAACGACCCGCCCTACGGCGGCCGCGAGTTTGCGGTCAAAGACCCGGAAGGCCATAGCTGGAGCGCGGGAACGTATGACCCGTGGGCCGCGCACGAATAGCAATTCAAGCTCTTAGCCTGTACGCGCCCAGGCTCCTCCATGCAAGAAAGTGAGTCTTTCCGCAGGCTCCAAGCCTCTGAAATGAGGTAGGGTACGGGAGCTGGCGATGCAACGAGAGACGATGGTGCGTACGGTCCGGGAGCGGCAGGAGCCCTGGGACATTGTGGTGATTGGCGGCGGAGCCACCGGCGCCGGCGTGGCCGTGGATGCGGCGGCGCGCGGGCTGAGCGTGGCCCTGCTGGAGGCGCACGACTTTGGCAAGGGAACCAGCAGCCGCAGCACCAAGCTGGTGCACGGCGGCGTGCGTTACCTGGAGCAGGGCAATATTTCGCTGGTGATGTCGGCCCTGAAAGAGCGCGGGCTGATGCGCCAGAATGCACCGCACCTGGTGCACGATCTGGCGTTCGTGGTGCCCAACTACTCCTGGTGGGAGGCGCCCTTCTACGGCATCGGGCTGAAGATGTATGACCTGCTGGCCGGCAAGTACGGTTTTGGTGCGTCCAAGCTGCTCAGCAAGGAAGAGACGCTGCGACGGGTTCCTGCCCTGGAGCCCAACGAGCTGCGCGGCGGAGTGGTCTACTACGACGGCCAGTTCGACGATGCGCGGCTGCTGATCCACCTGATGATGACGGCTGCGGATCACGGCGCTACGGTGCTGAACTACTGCCCGGCGACGGGCCTGACGCTGGACGCGGACGGCTATGTGAATGGGGTGACAGCGTGCGACGTGGAGACCGGTGAAGCGCTCCTGCTGAAGGCGCGCATGGTGGTGAATGCGACCGGGATTTTCACGGATTCCGTGCGCCACATGGCCGACCCCAAGGCAGAGGATATTGTGGTCACCAGCCAGGGCATTCACCTGGTATTTGACCGCTCGTTTTTGCGGAGTGACACGGCTCTGATGGTGCCGCGCACCAGCGATGGGCGGATTCTGTTCGTGATTCCATGGCACGGGCACGCCGTGGCCGGAACCACCGATACGCCGGTGGACGCGCCCAGCCTGGAACCCAAGCCGCTGGAAGAAGAGATCGATTTCATTCTGGAAACGGCGTCGCGCTTCTTTGTGCGGCCGCCTACGCGCAAAGACGTTCTGGCCGTGTATGCAGGGCTGCGGCCGCTGGTCAAGGGCGAGGGCAAGACTTCGGCCCTGTCGCGGGACCACCTGATCCACGTGGACAACTCCGGCCTGCTGACCATTACCGGCGGCAAGTGGACCACCTACCGGCACATGGCCGAGGACGCCGTGGACCATGCCATTACGCTGGGCAAACTGAAGGACACGCCCTGCCCCACCAAGGACCTGAAGATTCACGGGTATACGCAGGACTTTGCCGCGCTGGGCAGTCTGGATGTCTATGGCTCGGATGCGGAGGCCATCCGCACCCTGGCCAAAGACCCGGCGCTGGCGGTGCAGTTGCATCCCGACCTGCCCTACATTGCGGCCGAGGTGGTTTGGGCGGCGCGGGCCGAGATGGCGCGCACGGTGGAAGACGCACTGGCGCGGCACACGCGGGCGCTATTTTTGAATGCGAATGCGGCCATGGCCATGGCCGAGCCGGTGGCCAGGCTGCTGGCTGCGGAACTCGGACGCGATGAGGCCTGGATTGCGGCGCAGGTGGAGGAATTCCGCGCACTGGCGGAGCAGTACCGGGTGGTGTAGAAGCGAGGGACAGAGCGGCTCACAAGCGATGGAGGATCGGATGGCAGAACCGGTTTGCAGTCACGTAGCGGAACACCTGAAGAAAGTGAAGCCGCGCACCAAAGGGTGCGAGGAGTGCCTGGCCAGCGGAGACACATGGGTGCACCTGCGCATGTGCCTGGAGTGCGGGCATGTGGGCTGTTGCGACTCGTCCAAGAACCGCCACGCGCGGGCGCATTTTCACGCTACCGCGCACCCGCTGATCCAATCCGCCGAAAAGGGAGAGGACTGGCGGTGGTGCTACATCGATGAGGTGTATTTGTAGGGCAAGATTGCTTGGGCTGCGCATAGGTGCGGATTACGTTCAGCCGAAGAGTTCACTATGCGAACCAAGCCGAGCCAGCCGCAGGGTCATGGCGTCGGTTTTGCGATAAATCAGCAGCAGATCGGGCAGGA
>CAVZNE010000131.1:0-8239 GCA_963776445.1 Terriglobales bacterium | reverse complement strand
GCCGACAAGGCGACGATCGGGCCGTTCGCCCATCTGCGGCCGGACAGCGAGATCGGCGAAAGCGCCCATGTGGGCAACTTTGTGGAAACCAAGAAAACCAAGCTGGGCAAGGGCGCCAAGGTGGGCCACCTGACCTACCTGGGCAATGCCGAGGTGGGCGAAAAGACCAACATCGGCGCGGGCGTCATCACCTGCAACTACGACGGCGTGCACAAGCACAACACGAAGATCGGCAAGAACGTGTTTGTAGGCAGCGACTCGACGCTGGTTGCGCCGGTGACCGTGGAAGACGGGGCTTACATCGGGGCCGGATCGTGCATTACCAAGAACGTCCCGGCGGAAGCGCTGGCCGTGGCGCGGGCGCGGCAGATGGTGATGGAAGGCTGGGTTACGGCGCGGCGGGCCAAGCTGGGGGAGAAGAAGTAAGGCAGATAGAAACGCAGACAACGAAGCCGCATCCGGACGATCCGGTGGCGGCTTCACTTTTCCCTGATTTTCTCGACCAGAGAAGTTTGAGTGGAGCGGATGTGAGTTGATTGCATGACTATTCGCGGGTGATCGGCACTGGATCTTCGATTGCAGAGCCAGCCTTTGCCCGCTCAATCATACGGTGCACGTCTGGATTGGTGTTAGTCACGTAAATAACAACATTAGGATGCTGATTTGCGAACACTCTGAAAATTTCATCTGCAAACGCTTGACCTATCATCTGAACGTCGGAAAAATCGAGGATAACGGTCTTAAATAGCTCGAACCGAGCAACAACCCTCTTAGCCTGCGAACGAGAAATCAGCTTGTCATTTCCATATTGGGCAAGTCTGACAGGAACAACGGTTTTATTAAAACCAAAATCATCTCCCCCAGAAAACTGGTCAAATATTTTCTTGGTCGTTCTCGCAGTGTGATTGTTTAGCTTCAGCCAAACCGCAGTCCCTGTTTTTCCAGGTTTCATATTATCGATGATCCAATCTTCAGCCTCTCCAAATTCGTGCTTGAAAAATACCCCGGCAGAAAGGATGTCAAAGGAATCAAACATCCTTGACGTAAAGAAAATACCTTCGCCGGTATGCCGTTCAGGATCGGTTGTGAGCTTACCCTTTGTGAGTTCGAATACCGCATGACGAACATCCAGAAGATTCAATTCCTGTTGAATCTTCTGGAAGATACCGACTCCGTCATCCATAATCATCATTTCTGTAGCTGTTGCTGTTTTCTTGATAACTACATATATGTTTGTCCCACCAGAGTGATCTCGTGCATTGTTGAACATTTCGGTGAAACCATACTGCCAGATGTCCCGTACATTTTCCGGCTGCTCACCAAGTGCCTGACCCACATCTCGAGCCCAAGCTATATCCTCTTCCAATCCTGGCGATATCAAGAATAGATGGCGCCATTCAACAAGGGGCGCAAGAACATAGGACCTATTTCTAGTTTTTCCGCTTTCTTTTAAGGACCCCTCATGGCAAAGCCTCTGCAAATGCTTGTTTATGGCCTGTCGAGAGACATTGAAATGATTTGCGGACACCTTGCTGATGTCAACAGAATGCGCCTCTACATTCTGAAGAATAAAATTCCTAACCTCTTCGCCACGAACACGCACCCTTGTCATTTAAACCATCCTTCATCCGTCTTAATTGTCAAGGTTAATCACCGGCATTGTCAACCATATATTGCGTATATGCAACCTTAACAATATAGTTTGTCAACCTTGTGAGGATTATTGTCAACCAAAATGCGATTAACCTTTTAATATTGTTCTATTTACAAAAATCTATAAATCCTCAATATGTTGAATGCACTCTACTGATCCATAGGGGAACTCCAGATTCAGATGAAGAATCCTAGAAGTGCCCGTTCCCCCACAATCAGGCATAGAGCGTACGTCTTCAATGCTCACAGTGTTTGACCGACTTCTCTGCTACTCGTGAGCCTACGAGAGAACCACAAGCCTCGCATTTTTTCCCAAACGAATCTGTAAGCGCACTTCATTCAGTGGTCCTCCGGGGGCTGCAGACGTGAAGCGATGTGGCTCCAAGGGCATTGTTGCCTTATTCCAAACTTCACCGTCAATACGAACGGCTCCCACTTTCAGCTTACGTTGAGCCTCCGAATTCGAAACTACCAGTCCGCAGTCCTTCAGAAGTTTTGCAACTTTCAAGAGCGAAAAGGCTCCTCCTGGTCCGCTAAAATCTGTTGGCGACAATGCTTTATGCATCTCTGCCATGTCAGATTGGCTCTCAGGGGCATAATCGGCCAGATTCAAATGGACTTCTACAACGCTTTCTGTGAATTCTTTCTGCTGGAACATTTTGGCCCAGTTTTCGTCGGCGCTCTGCGCGGCCTGGTCGCCGTGGAAGCCGGCGGTGATGGTCCGCGCCAGGCGCTTCTTCACTTCCATGGGATGCACCTTGCCCGCGGCCACCTCGGCCCGGAGAGCGTCCACTTCAGACTGCTTGAGGTCGGTGAGGAAGACCCAGTACTTCCACATCAGCTCGTCGTCGATGCTCATCAGCTTGCCGTACATCTCGGTGGGCGGCTCGTTGATGCCGATGGCGTTGCCCAGCGACTTGGACATCTTCTGCACGCCGCCCAGGCCTTCGAGGATCGGCGTCATGAGCACGATCTGAGGCTTCTGGCCGTAGTGGCGCTGCAGTTCGCGCCCGCAGAGCAGGTTGAACTTCTGGTCGGTGCCGCCCAGTTCCACGTCGCACTCCAGGGCCACGGAGTCGTAGCCCTGCATGACGGGATAGAGAAATTCGTGCAGGCTGATGGGCTGCTCGGCGTTGTAGCGCTTGTTGAAGTCGTCGCGCTCCAGCATCTGCGAGACGGTAAAGTGCGCCGTCAGGCGGATGATCTGCTCGTAGCTGAGCTTGCCTAGCCACTCGGAGTTGTAGCGAATCTCGGTCGCGCTCTTGTCCAGAATTTTGAAGGCCTGCGCGAGGTAGGTCTCGGCATTCACGGCGATCTGTTCCACGGTGAGCGGCTTGCGGGTGACGTTGCGCCCGGTGGGGTCGCCGATGAGGGCGGTCGAGTCGCCCACCAAAAAGATGACCGTGTGGCCCAACTGCTGAAAATGGCGCAGCTTGCGCATCAGCACGGTGTGGCCCAGGTGCAGGTCCGGCGAGGTGGGGTCGAAGCCCGCCTTCACGCGCAGGGGGCGGCCGGTTTTGCGGCTCTCTTCAAGGCGCTCGCGCAGGTCGCTGACGCGGATGATCTCTGCCGCGCCCTTCTGGAGCAGGTCAAGCTGTTGGTCTACGGGTAGGAATTCTTGCATGTCACATCAAGTATAAAGTTTGCGGGGTCATTGGTCGCTCGCGAGGGCAGGTTTCCGTCGGTTTCAGCGCCGTGCGCACCTTTCCTGCTTCAGCCAGCATCCAACGCGCAGGAGAAAAATCATCATGCCTTCTGTATTTGGACGTGCAGTACAGGTACCCGCCGCGGGCGGAGCCTTTGAGATGGTTCAGCGTGAATTTCCCGAACCCGGTCCGGGGCAGGTGCGCATCCGCGTGCAGGCCTGCGGCGTGTGTCACAGCGACGCCATCACCAAGTTTGGCGCATTTCCCGGCATTGCCTATCCGCGGGTTCCCGGCCATGAGGTGGCCGGCGTGGTGGATGCCGTGGGGGCCGATGTGCCGGTCTACCAAGTTGGCCAGCGCGTGGGCCTGGGCTGGCACGGCGGGCACTGCAACTATTGCGCGCCCTGCCGCCGCGGCGACTTCATTCTTTGCGAGAACCAGCAAATCTCTGGCGTGAGCTTCGACGGCGGCTATGCGGACTATGTGATTGCCCCGGCCAACGCCCTGGCGCTGATTCCCGAAGACCTTGCCGACGTGGACGCCGCGCCGCTGATGTGCGCCGGCATTACCACCTTCAACGCCCTGCGCAACAGCGGAGCGCGGCCCGGCGATACGGTGGCGATTCTCGGCATCGGCGGCCTGGGCCACCTGGCCGTTCAGTTCGCGGCCAAGAGCGGCTACCGCACCGTGGCGATTGCCCGTGGCCAGGACAAAGGCCCGCTGGCTCGCCAACTGGGCGCGCACATTTACATCGACAGCACCACTCAGGATCCGGCGGCTGAGTTGCAAAAGCTGGGCGGGGCGGCAGTGATTCTTTCCACTCTGACCAACGCCGATGCCCTGGGGGCCGCGGTGAATGGACTGGGCCCCAACGGCAAGCTGATCATTGTCGGCGTGCCGGAGAAGCCGTTTGAGGTGGGCGCAGTCCCGCTGATCATGGGGAACCGCTCCATTGCCGGCTGGGCCTCGGGCACGGGGATGGACTCGGAAGACACGCTGAACTTCAGCGCGTTGACCGGGATCAAGCCGCTGATCGAGACCTATCCGCTGGACAAGGCTCCTGAGGCCTTCGACCGCATGATGAGCGGCAAGGCCCGCTTCCGCGTGGTGCTGACCACCGGGGCGTAGGCAACTACCGGCCCTGTTCGCCGGCCTCGGCGGGCAGGGCCTTTTGCATTGCCAGCGCTTCGGCCTGCGCGTCCACCGCTTCTGACAGTTTTTGCGTAATCACCTGCAGGTGATAGCCCATCACCGCCAGCGTCATGGCGGCGCCGACGCAATGGCGATAGCGCGTGGCCACCGCCAGCAGAAACTTCCAGTAACTCCAGCGCTGCCGGCTAAAGATGCCCTGGCGCAGGATGGAAGTGACGAAGGCGCGCGCATTGCCGCGGGTGAACCACCGCTGCTGGGATTGTTGCTCGCCATTCTTCGGGTGGGTGCGGTTCAGGTAGAGCTTGACGCGGTCGTAGTAGGCCTCGCAACTGTAAATCCGGGCCAGCACCGAGCGGTAGCCCTCCACCAGCTTGGCTGAGTCCATGTGGGGAAGAAAGTTCAGATGGTCGCCGGTGTTGTTGCCCGCGTCCATATCCACAATCCGCCCCTCCCGCCACAAGCGCCGGAACAGCTGCGTTCCAGGCATGGCTTGCAGCAGCCCGACCATGGCGATGGGAATGCCGCTCTTCTGGATGAACTCGACCATGCGGTCGAAGATGTCGTCCTTGTCCGTATCGAAGCCCAGGATGAAGCCGCCCATCACCTGCATGCCGTAGCTCTGGATGAGGGCCACGCTGTCGAGCAGGCTGCGGCGCGTGTTTTGCAGCTTGTTGGCAGAGATGAGGCCCGACTCGTCGGGGGTCTCGATACCCAGGAAGACGGAGATGAATCCGGCGTCTTTCATCAATTGCATCAACTCCGGATCGTCGGCCAGATTCAACGACGCTTCTGTCAAAAAGTCGAAGCTCTTTTTGTGCTGCCCGCGCCACTCGGCCAGAGCCGCGCATAGCTCCTTGGCGCGCTTCTTGTTGCCGATGAAGTTGTCGTCAACGATGAACACGGCTTCGCGCCATCCGGCGGCGTAGAGCTGGTCCAGCTCGGCCAGCACCTGCGCAATGGCCTTGGTGCGCGGACGGCGGCCGTAGATTTCGATGATGTCGCAGAACTCGCAGTTGAAGGGGCAGCCGCGCGAGTACTGCACGGTCATGGTGGAGTAGCGGTTCATCTTGATGAGGCTCAGGTCGGGCAGCGGGCTCAGATCCATCTCCGGCTTTTCGTCGGCCTGATAGAGCGGCTTGGCGGTTCCCTGCTCCAGATCGTGCGCCAGGTCGGCAATCAGGCTCTCCGCCTCGCCAATCACAATGTGGTCGGCCTTGAGCTCGGCCGCTGGAAGGCTGCTGGCAATGGGTCCGCCCACCACCGTGCGGCGGCCGAGAGCTTTGCAGCGCTCGATAATCGCCACCAGCGTTTTCTGCTGAATGTGCATGCCGCTCAGCATCACCACATCGGCCCAAAGCAGGTCGCGGTCGTGCAGCCGCTCCACATTGGTGTCGATGAGGCGCTTTTTCCACGCCTTGGGCAGCAGCGCGGCAATGGTCATCAGCCCCAGCGGGGGCTGCGCCGCACGCTTGCCCAAAAACTTGAGGGCATGCTTGAAACTCCAGTAGGTATCGGGAAACTCCGGGTAGATCAACAGAGCGTTCATCGGCCACCTCTCAACTGGAAGAGTGGCTGCGCGAGCTGGATCGGGAGATGCACGCCTGTTTTCAGCGATCGGAAACAAGGTTGGCGACGCTCGGTGCGGCAGACTGCTCCCGGGTCCATTGTCCCACCACGATTTTGGAAAACTGTGCAAAATGAACCACAAGGCCGCACAAGCGTGCATTCATGCGCCCTTGGAAGGCTCAATTGCACAATCTGCCCGATCTGCTCACTGCCGCGCCTGCCCCAATTGTTTTAAACTTTTGCGATGGAAGAGTTTTCACGCATCAAGCGCCTGCCGCCCTACGTCTTCAACATCACCGGCGAAATGAAGATGACCGCCCGCCGCCACGGCGAGGACATTATCGACTTCGGGATGGGCAATCCCGATGGGGCCACGCCCAAGCACATTGTGGACAAGATGATTGAGGCGGCGCTGAAACCCGCGACGCATCGCTATTCGGTCTCCAAGGGCATTCCGCGCCTGCGCAAGGCCATCTGCAACTGGTACAAAAACCGCTACGACGTGGACCTGGACCCCAACACCGAGGCCATTGTGACCATCGGCTCCAAGGAGGGCATTGCCCACCTGTGCCTGGCCATTCTGGACTCGAACGACACGGTGATCGTGCCCAATCCCAGCTACCCGATTCACATTTACGGCCCGGTGATAGCCGGCGCGCATGTGGTCAGCGTGCCCATCAACGACCGCGAGCAGTTTTTGGCGCAGCTTGAGGACCTGATTCCGCGCATGACGCCGCGCCCCAAGGCGCTGATCGTCAACTTCCCGTCGAACCCGACCACCGAGTGCGTGGACCTGCCCTTTTTGGCGCGGCTGGTGGAGCTGGCCCGTGAGTACGGCTTCCACCTGATCCACGACCTGGCTTACGCGGACATCGCCTTCGACGGCTACAAACCGCCCAGCGTACTGCAGGTGCCCGGCGCAAAGGACGTGGCGGTGGAGTTCTTCACGCTGTCGAAGAGCTATAACATGCCCGGCTGGCGCGTGGGCTTCATGGTCGGCAACCCGGTGCTGGTCAACGCCCTGGCGCGGCTGAAGAGTTACTTCGACTATGGGACTTTCACGCCGATTCAGGTGGCGTCGATTCTGGCTCTGGAAGGCCCGCAGGAGTGCGTGACGGAGATATGCGAGACCTATCGCAAGCGCCGCGACGTGTTAGTCGAGGGACTGAACAAGTTAGGCTGGCCCGTAGCCTCTCCCAAGGCAACCATGTTTGTGTGGGCGCAGATTCCGGAGCAGTACAAGAAACTCGGCTCGCTGGAGTTTTCGAAGATCTTGCTGAATGAAGCCAAGGTTGCGGTGAGTCCCGGCATCGGCTTCGGCGACTATGGCGACGGGCACGTGCGCTTCTCGCTGATCGAGAACGAAGAGCGAACGCGACAGGCGCTGCGCGGGATCAAGCAGATGTTCGCGAAGGGGTAAGGATCGATTTCGTGGCACTCCTAGGTCTCGCATTTGATCGGGACCTAGGGACCGTTACGGACGCTGCGCGATGATTTCCGTAGCATGCTGGTTGCTCATCATCCAAGCCGCAGTTACTTTGCATCGAAGCTCTATCAGATCGACGATGCTTTGAAAGTCATCGGGAAGATTCCTCCTGAAGATTGGCTCGTGATGAGCAATACGATTTCTGAGTTTTCGGATTTCTTCAAGATTGTTATATATATCTTGGCGTAATTGGTCTACTGGCGTTGCGCGGTCCAAGTTGGGCAGCACACGCATCAGGTGGGAGTTCCACACGCGCCTATCGTGGCGGCTGGTAAACATCTTCTGCCAGAATACAAATTTTAGTTCAGGAATGACCTTGCCAGTTGAAGCCTGACGTCTGCGGACATTCTGCAAATCCTTACGCGGACTATAGCCAATATTCGGAGCGGTGAGGCTTTGTTCAAAGCCCGGCGACCAAGGCCATCTAGGCCCATATACAGTTTCCAGAGCATCCGATACCGCATTCCTGACCACGACTTCGCAGATATGGAGCGGAGCCAAAAGTGCTGCGGAAACTTGAGCATTCCAAGCGTAGAGAGCCAGCGCAGCTGGGTCGTCGTCTTCTGTTACTGACGCAGCAGCCTCGTACGTGGCCATGCGTGCCGCAGACAGTGCGCTCCTGACCGCTTGGATCGTTTCCTTGATTGACATTGTCCTTGGGTATCACTATACTACGAACACTAGCCATAGGATCTGTTGGCGTAAGCCTCCCCCTGTGGACATACGATAGATGAGA
>CAVZNE010000130.1:0-4912 GCA_963776445.1 Terriglobales bacterium | reverse complement strand
TGGAGACCGCGGCGGCGTACGACATTTTGGTCATCAGCGACAGCGACGTGCGCGTGACTCCGGATTACTTGCGCGCTGTGGCTCTGCCCTTTGCCGACCGCCAAGTGGGCGCCATGACCTGCCCTTATCGCGGCGTGGCGGCGGAAGGCGGGCTGTGGGCGCGGCTTGAGGCCGTGGGCATGAGCGTGGAGATGACCTCCGGCGTGCTGGTTGCGCGGAACCTCGAAGGCATGCAGTTCGTGCTGGGGCCGACCATGGCCTTCCGGCGCGCGGCGATCCGGCAGATGGGCGGGTTCAAGGTGACGGCGGATTATTGCGCCGACGATTTTGTGCTGGGAAACGAGACTTTCAAGCTGGGCCAGACGGTGGTGCTGAGCCACCACGCCATCGATCACATGGTCATCAATGCGAGCTTCATTTCTTCGCTGAAGCACCAGGTTCGCTGGATGAAATCGACGCGCTTTTCGCGTCCAAAAGGGCATTTTGGCACCGCGCTCACCTTCAGTTTGCCGTTTGGGCTGCTGGGATGGGGGGCGGCGGCGGCGCTGGGACATCCGTTGTGGGGGCTGGGGCTGCTGGGCTGGAGCTTGGCCTCGCGGCTGGCGCTGTCGATTGCCGTCGGGGGCCTCGTGGTGCGCGATACCAGCTGGTTCGGGCTGCTGGTGCTCTACCCGATTCGCGATTTGATGGGCTTCGGCTTCTGGGCGGCCAGCTACGTGGGCAGCCGGATTCTGTGGCGGGGCAAGGTGTTCCAACTGCTGCCGGGCGGGAAGATGCGGGCGGGAGAGTGAGCAAGCCGCGAGTCCGCAGCAACTGAAAATACTCCCGATCAGTTGCGAGCAAAGATCCGTGTCAGAATATCTGCGATTGGGCTACAATGTAGCTCAGGAGTCGAATCATGGCAGAGAATGCAGTCGTCAGAGCGCGAATCGATGCAAAGGTGAAGGTGCGTGCGGCGGCAGTCCTGGAAACTATGGGATTGACGGTTTCAGACGCCTTCAGGATGTTGCTGGTGAAAGTTGCCGCAGAACAGAAGCTGCCGTTTGAAATTCATACTCCGAACGCAGAAGCCATCTCGGCAATGCAGGCTGCGGACCGGGGTGAAGGTGAGCGGTTCGACTCCGCCGAGGCGCTGTTCAAGAGTTTGGGGATCTAGGCATGCGCAACCCTGTCGTCGGTTCGCAATTCAAGCGGGATGTGATACGGATGGAAAAGCGCGGCAAGGAAATGACCAAGCTGCGCCAAGTCATTCAATTGCTGATCGAGGGTAGTTCGCTTCCGCCGCAGTATAAGGACCATCCGCTCAGCGGAGATTGGAAGCATTTCAGAGACTGCCACATCGAGCCTGACTGGCTGCTCATTTATAAGATTGATTTGAACGATTTATATCTTGTCCAGACCGGAACTCACGCCGACTTGTTTGACTCGTAAGGGCGCGAAGCACTCACAGCAACAGCAAGGGCGCGGCAAAAGCCGCGCCCTTGCTGATTTCAACCGAAATCTACTTCAGTGGCCGGTCGGTCCACAGGGCCTTGTCGGCGATGGACTGGACGGGGTAAAGCCGTCCGGCAAGCAACTGCTCGGCCTTGGACTGGTTGGTGTCCTGGGCGAAGAGCCACTTGCGCTCGCCGGTTCCCCAGGTTTTGCTGAGCTGGTCTTCGCTCAAGAAGATCTTGGGCGCGTCGGGGTAGCAGGAGCCCCACAGCAGCGAGGAGCCGTTGCCGTGCGGTGAGCACTGCTCCAGCACCAGCAGGGCTGGCTTGCCGAGGAACTTGTGCGTGTAAAACACCACGGAAGAAGCGTCCGACTGGTCGCCGTAGATGATGAAGGAGTCAGACGGCGAGCCCTTCTGGACGATGGTGTCGGCCAGTTGCTTGGAGCTGAGCATGGGCTCGAAGCGGGCGAAGGCGATGTGCGCGGCGACGAGAAACAGCGCCGAGGTGAGGGCCAGGCTGACGGTGGCGGCCAGATGCTTCTTCTTCAGCCGCAGAGCCAGACTCACCGCCGGGCCAACCAGCAGAGTAATGGCGGCCAGCGCCGCGGGCAGCCGCAGGGCGGCAAACGACGGGCCGGTCAGGTCGAAGATGTGGGACATGGAGAGGGTGTAGTCGCCCACGCCGCGATGCGCCAGCAGGGTGCCGATGTCGTCCACCTTGGGCAGATTGCGGGAGGTCCACAGCCCCCAGCCGAGGGCGGCGGCGGCCAAGGCTCCGGCTACGGAGAAGATGGCCTGCGCGACGGTGAGCCAGGCGGTGGAGAGGGGCGATTTGCCGCCGTTGGAACCGCGGTTCTCCTCAATGCCGGCCAGCACGCCCGCGGCAAGGATGAGCAGCGGCGGCCAGGCCGGGAAGGTGTAGTACTCCTGGTTGGTGGAGATGGAGAAGAACAGCAAAATGAAGCCCGCAAACAGGCTCAGCAGCCAGACGGAGCGCACGCGGAACTTGAGCCGGGCCACGTAGCTGGCCGCATCCTCGCGGGCAGCATTGTCAAGGTAGAAATCGACCGTCATGCCGGCATCGTGGTGCAGGTGCTGCATCCAACTGCGGCGGGTCTTCCAGGCGGCAGCCAGCAGAGCAGGCAGAAACAGGCTCCAGGGAAAGAGCCAGACCAGGTGCAGCAGCCAATAGGCGGCAAATGGTAACCGGTTGTAGTCGTGCGGGAAGCGATCTCCCAGGAAGCGGAAGACGTGCTCGTTGAGGAAGTAGAAGTAGTAGAAGCCGTGCACGTTGCCGAGGGTGGGGTGATTGCCGAACGGGTGTCCCTGATTGGGATTGGCCAGGCCGGCCAGAATGTGCCAGGGCGCGGCGATGGCCAGAAACAACAGCACGCCGGTCACCGGCTTGAGCGAGCGCCAGCGGCGCCATTGCCCGCTGACCAGCAGCAGCGGAATGGCCGCGGCGGCAAAGAAGACGGGCGCGACGAGGCCCTTGGTGAGCGTGGCCAGGGCCAGCGCGGCCCACATGCCGTAAAAACGCTCCGACAGGCCGGTCTCCAGCCCGGTCATCAGGCAATAAAGAGCCAGCAGAAACAGAAAGCTGAGCAGCGCTTCGGGAATGGCGAAACGGGTAAAGAGAAACGGCCCGATGGAGGTCAGTATGCCCAGTCCGGCATAGAGAGCGGCCCGATCGCCCCAGGCGCGGCGCGCCCACAGCCATGCGATCCATGCGCAGCCCAGCAAGGCCAGGGCGTTGGGCAAGTGGGTGGCAAAGACGTTCTGGCCGAATACATGGTAGAAGCCGGCCACCAGCCAGTAGGGCAGCGGAGCCTTTTCCAGATAGCGAATGCCGTCGATCTTGAGCGTGACCCAGTCCCAGCTTTCGGCCATGTGTTGCGAGGCCTGGGCATGGGAGGCGTCCACGTCGTCGAGCAGCGGCGGAGTAAACAGGGAGGCAAACTGCACGGCGGCAAAGATCGCCGCCAAAAGCACCCAGGCAGCCAGCGCGGAGGGCGTCGGCCGGGGGCGAGCGTGCGTATTCGTATCGTTGGTCATGGTAGGTTATTCCGGAATTGCGGTTCTGCAATGGGTGAGGGGAAAAGCCGCCGGACACGGGAAATGCCGCATTTGCGCCGGACGGGCGAGGACACTGCCTTGAAACACCGTTCCTGTGAGCAGGATACCAGCCGAAAACACAGAGCGTACCAGTTGGGAGGGCTCTGCGTGATGGGTGCTCTGCTTGATTCGATGCGAATTGGAGGCGGACGACCCAACCGGAGAAGACAATCCGACAGAATGCGTCCGGGAGAGCAGAATAGGAACAGGAAGGCTGACCGTCATGCAAACTGGATCCCCTCCGCCAGACTCGCAACCCGATGCCCCGCTACCCGGCAAAACGGAGACGCATCCGCAGTTGGAGGCATGGCGGGAGTTGCTGGACCGGTTTGCCCGCAAGGCCAGCCCCAGGCGGGTCCATGCGCTGCGCATTGCCACGCTGCGGCTGCAGGCGGCGCTGGAGCACCGGCTGCGCGAGCAGATTCAGGATGCCGGCGAAGTGCGCGCGGTGAAGCGCTGGAACAAGCATGGGAAGCGGCTGCGTCGCGCCCTGGAGCCGGTGCGCGAGGCGGACGTTTGCCTGGAGTTGCTGGGCAGCCTGCGCGACCCTACGCCCGAGCCAGATGGGCACTTGCCGCAGCGCAGCAGCCTTTGCCTGCGAGAGATCGAAGCGCTGGAAAGCAGTCTCAAGCGGCGGCGCGCTGCCGCGGCGGAAGCTTTGCTTGCGGAGATTGAAGACCACCGCAAGCGCCTCTTGCAGTGCAGCCAACAGATGGAGAAGGCGCTCGAGTCGTATGGGACTGGAGAACCGGCTGCGCAGGCGGCAGGCCAGCTTTTTGACCGGCTGGCCGGGGAGTTCCCGGAGCTGAACGGCGGCAATCTGCATGCCTATCGCAAGCAGTTGAAGACGGTGCGCTACCTGGCCGAAACCGGGGCCGATGATGAGGCGTTGCGGCTGGCCAAGGCGTGCAGAAAGATGCTGAACGCGGCCGGAGCCTGGCACGACTGGCAGGCGCTGGCAAAAGAGGCGAAGCGGCGGCTCCCGAAGCGCGGCAAAAAAGACGGCCTGCTGGCGGTGCTGCGCACGATGGAAGAAGAAGCGCTGCGCCGGGCCCTGGAGATTTGCCAGCGCCATGCGGCGCGGCTGCTTGCGGCCAGAAGCCAGACTGGACCCGCAGCACGGCAATGATCCGTAACGCAGCAGCCACACGGTGCGGTCGTGTATCTTGACCCGAGAGACAGATTCCATTCCACGGAGAGTGACCCGGCCCGCTATGCCTACTTTTGCCGCCATCGATATCGGTTCCAATTCCTGCAGGTTGAAGATTGCCAAGGTGGTGGCGCACCAGTTGCGCACGCTGCATGAGGACCGCGAAGTGACGCGGCTGGGCGCCAGCGTCTTTGAGAGAGAGAGAGAGAGAG
>CAVZNE010000129.1:0-6800 GCA_963776445.1 Terriglobales bacterium | reverse complement strand
TACGACCCTCCGAAAGTGAACTAGCCTTGGAGCTCTCTGATCAGTTCAGAACAAACTTCAAAACGATTCAGGAGCGATACAAGGGAACGATCCAGAGCGGAACATCGTCTAGGTGATTAACGGTATACTGATCGGAGCTTCAACATAAGTGTGTATTTGTCAACAATATATCCTAAGGTATTTTACCTGTGCCGACCTTCCGTGCAGCCATTGGGAATCGCATGATTTTCGCGGGCCATGGGAACGATGAATTTGAATGGGCACGGCCGGGTGCCACAAGGTTCCCGGCCACTTTACGATGCTATTTTTGCACCGGCTTTAGAGGAAAACCAGAGTCCTTATGTCCTTTTCAATGCATGCGAGATCGCCGTTCCCTGATGGTCGCGTCGACTCGGATGAACTGCTTTCGGGATACTCCAACTCTGGTTTTGCTATAGCCTCATGGAGATGTTCCTGGGAGCCTTCACCCTTTCCAAATTGGGCTGAAGTCCTTGGTCTCTCAAGCGTGCCTTCGGAATGTGCCCCAGAGGGTATGAGGCGGGGCAACGAGGGAGGCTTTTCTGAAGAGATGTTTTGAACTCACTGAGCGGTTCTGCGCTGCTGATCGAGACTGGATTTGCTCTTGAGATTGCGAATCTGCACAAAGAGGGTCATTTCGTGCTCCGCATCGGCTTTTCTTCCCAATTCGCGGTAAATCTGCGCCAACCGGTAATGAATAGCTTCATCTATTGGGTTGGCCAGACTTGCGCGCGAGAAGTATTCCGCCGCCTTCGCGTTTTCACCGCGCTCGTGCAAAATGTTGCCGAGACCCGCTAAAGCATCGATTTGGTCCTCTTTCAGCGAAATCGCACGGACAAAATGCTCCTCAGCCTGATCGGCATGGCCACGGAACCCCTCGATCACGCCGAGCTTCCCCTCCGCGCCAGCATTGCGCGGATCCTCCTTGAGGGCCAGTTGCAACTCAGTCGTAGCCCGCTTGAGAGAGTTTTCTTCGAGGGACTGCTTCAGTAGCGCTTGCCCCAACTCATAATGGACCCCCAGCAGGGATGGGTCCTTCGCCAGTGCCTCCTCATACTGGCGAATCGCCAATGTCGCATCGCCAGCCTTGATAAACCGCTCTGCAGTTAATAGATGCATTCGAGCGGAGTCGGGCGCAACGATCACCAGCCCGTCTCTTGCCGAGTCGGCAAGATCGGTGTAAATCCGGAAAGCCAGATAGAGTACATCCTGGCTTGGCGTGGCGCTTTTCATCAGTTCGGAAATGTTCTCGGCAGCTTGCTGCAGGTCACCCCTTGAGTATTCGATTTCGACCAGATTCGAGACGATGAGGTTGTGGATCTTCGGGTTCGCGACCAGCGGAAGGGCGGCTTTCAAATTGCTTTCGCCCTCTTCCACATGTCCCTGCCGTTTCTGGCAAATACCAGTCAGAGCCTGAAGTCGAGCCTCTGACTGGTTCAATGTCAGCGCAGTTGTCAAATGCGGTAGGGCTCTGGAACAGTCTTGGGCGAAGAACTCCAGGACCCCCAAATTCGCCTGCGCCTCTCCATTCGAAGGCTCTGCAGCGACCGCGGCTTCGTACTCCGCAATTGCAGCGTCGGTCTTCCCCTCATTGATAAGTTGGTGCGCCCTTTGAATGTGGGTTGCACCGGCCCCGGTCTGCGCGCGACAAAGACCGCAAAGCAAAACCGCCTGGACGGCCAAAATGCCTGCGATGCGGCGAATGAAGTGGGTCACGGAAAAGTCTCCAGTATTCATCATGTCGTCTGGCGGATATTCGATTCAGCAACGTGAGTACGATTTGGATTGAAGCGGCTTGGCGAACAGTTACTTGTAACTCTCCCTTCAATCTCTTTCAATCCTATCGCCAAACGTTGTTCCCAAGCTCCTCTGATTCGAAGTCCTCTCGCCTGTGCTGTTCCGGTCACTCCAGGCCACAGGCTGATGTTGAATGCGCCGACATGAATCAACAGATGTTGAGCATATTCTTCCGACCATGAAAGGTGCAACGTCTCATCCCACTGGTTTCGTAGCAATGTGCAAAGGATAGTTCGACCTACTCGCCCCACCGGCTGAGTAAACTCTTGCCATAGTCACGTCGCGCTCGTTAACGATCTTGATAGACCGCCTACTGTTGTCCCTGCTTCCTTCCCTGCGGCTCTTGCACGCTTACTCATTTGAACTGATACGGCGAACTGACAAACCTGGACCGTGACCGCGTGGTCTAGTAATCATCACCACAGACTCTTGGCGCCCAAGGTCCGTTACTGGGACTTTCGAAAGCAAACATTCACACAGTCAATGTCCTAGTTCCAGCCTAATGCAACTTCGTCCTTGATGAGTGCAACGAAAGGATCGATTATGCGGGTAGCCATGGAGTCCTGCACCGGGGCGGACTCAAACTCAGCCACAATGACTGTAGTCACTTCGTCCGGCGAAGTCACTGGAAGCTCCGAGAAGACAAGCCGGGTTCCAATCAGTTCGAATTTCACGGCCTTGCCCGAGCTCAGATATTTTGCCGACTTCGGCTTCTGGTGGATTCCACCAATGGTGATCGACGCTCCAGGCCAGTTCTGAACATAAAAATAGATTGTGTTGTCCTTGCGGCTGAAGGCTACACCGTCGGCGATGCTGATCTTCGCACTCGTCACGCCATGGATAGCATCGTTGTTGCGATGGACCCAGCCACCCACCGATTGCAGGATGCGCACGCTGGCCTCCGGCACCGAGCCATCGGCCTTGGGGCCGATGTTCAAAAGGTAGTTGCCACCGTTGATGGCGCAGTGCGCCAGATTGGACACAAGGGTTTTTGGCGATTTCCAATTTTCGTCCGCCGCGCCGTACCCCCAATGGTCGTTGAGAGTCATGCACGATTCCCAATCGCGTTTGGCCGCTTCAATCGACTGCTCGGGTGTGGCGAAATCTCCGACCAACCAATTGCGATTGTTGATCACGATGTCAGGTTGGAGCTCAAACACCATCTTGTTCATTTCCATGGAACGCCAGCCGTCGGCGTCGAGCGGGAAGGCGCCATCGTACCAAAGTTCGTCGATCTTGCCGTAATCCGTCATCAGTTGACGAAGTTCAGCATGTACACGGTCGACGAACCTCTTTCTCGCATTTGCGTCAGTCTTGCACTTGCGCCAGTCGGCGTCGTGCCAGTCCATGAGTGAAAAATACAGTCCAACCCTGAGCCCTTCGGCCCGGACAGCCTCAACATATTCGGCCACTAGATCGCGACGTGCGGCTTGTTTCGGGGCGGAGTAGTCGGTCATTTTGGAGTCGAAAAGGCAGAAGCCGTCGTGATGCTTGGTAGTCATGACCATGTACTTCATGCCTGCTTCACGAGCCAGGCGCGCCCATTCCCGCGCGGCGTGCGGCAGGGGATTGAATTGCCTGGCCATCTTTTCGTATTCCTCTACTGGAATATCTTCGATCACCATTGCCCATTCGCCGTGACCAAGAATGCTATACAGGCCCCAATGGATGAACATCCCGAACTTGGCCTCACGAAACCACTTCATCCGGCGCTCGTGATCGGGTGGTTCCTGCAGGTTGGGGTTCTTTGCGGCAGGCGCAGGTTCGGTCCTGGCTGCTTTGGGTTCCTGAGCCGGTGCGGTGGCCGCTGCTGCCAAGCCAGCGCTTGCAGCGAGCATCTTCAGACAGTCTCTTCTGGAAGTAGAATGGGGCACTTTAAACCTCTTGACGACTTTGAGAGAAAAATAGTGCAACCCAGCGTGGGCCCGTGCACAGTATGAATTTACGAATGAGGCACCGATTTCACCCAGGACAGTATTCTGCGCAGCGTGCTACTTGTCAAGAACAAATCGTGTCGTTTGTGATCGTTTTCTGTCATATGCTAACTATCTATGCTCTGGCAAGCGAACGCCACGACCTGAGGCAAATGGCTTTATGTTGTTGATAATATACATTTTGCATGAATAAATGACCAATTACGTGCGCTACTGAGGATCTTTTGGCAAATCATCGATCAGGTTCTCAAGTTCCTTATGAAAGACTGGATGAGATTCACCCCCCTGTACGCCGGACACCGCATGGTCGATAAGCAGGCTTTCTCCATGCTGATCGCAGAATCCTTTCAAAACCCCGGTTTTGGTGTCGGCTAACCTGCTGTCTGAGATCGGCCCCGACCTGACCCGCTTCCCCAACGTCGCGGCCTTCGCCAGCTGGCTAGCCCTGTGCCCGATCAAAAAGAAGAGCGGCGGCAAAGTCTTGTCGTCAAAGACCCGACAATGCAAGAGTCGCGCCAGCCGCGCCCTGCGACTCGCCGAATCCAGGCGCTACGTATCTTTTTATTGCGCACCAGATCATTCATGCGTACACTTTTGATCACATGAGACCGTTTTATAGGTTTCTCCTGAGGTCAGGATGATTTCGAGTTCACCGTTTTCGTCGCAGCAAGGACAAGATCAGGCTCCCAAGCAGCATGCGCAGTTCAGGAACTCTGCGCCGCTAATCCGCGGCTTTGGCTCGCCAACTACTTGGCCCCTCTTGGTGTGCGCTGCCGTCCTTGCCGGATTCCAGCCAACGGCTTCGGCCCAAGCCCCCTCTTCGGAGCTTACCGACCCGCGAGGGCCGGTTGCCGGGTGGGAGGGCAAGACGCTCGTCAACGCCCAAGGCGTGCAGGCAGTCCATTTCAATTTCGTGCCTCCTGCCGGGTCACAGTGGCAGCCACAATGGATCTGGGCCGGAACTACGAAGAACTCCGGCAAGGTTCCCCTTGCGGCGCACTTCCGCAAGCTGCTCACTCTTCCAGCAGCCGCGCAAATCGCAGGCGCCTACGCAAAGGTGAGTGCGGACCGGGCGTATCGCCTTTGGGTCAATGGCCGCCTGGTATCGCGCGGTCCGGCCGACCCCGGAAGCGATGAGTGGCTGTTCACGCATTGGTCGCACCAGTGGCTCTACAACCAGGTCGATCTGGCTCCGTATCTCCACGCTGGCCAGAATGTCATTGCCGCTGAAGTCTTCACGTCGAACATGTTTCCCAACTTCTCCATGGGCCGGCCAGGCTTTGCATTGGAGGCGAAGGTTTCGCTCGTAAACGGAACTTCGGCAAGCCTCTCCACGGGGGAGGATTGGAAGGCCGAGCCCATTGAAGCTTACAGCGAAGGCCCTCTGGCCACGCTTGCCCCGGTGCCTCCAGACAAGTCCTCGCCTGCAGGGCTGCTCTACGATGCGCGCCTTGACGATCCGGAGTGGAGGAGCGCTTCCTATCCAGACAAGGACTGGGCCTTCGCCGAGAAGATCGACTCCGTATGGGGACCGCTTGCGGTCAGCCAGATTCCTGAAGCCATGGAGGCGGTGTGGCCGGTGGAGTCAATCGGTCCCGCAACGCCAAACGTGACGACGGACGCGCCTTTGTCACAAATCGGCCGCTCGATTCGCGTTGCGGGGAACGGGAGCTTTGCCGTGAACTTTGGCCGCGTGCTGAGCGGCTATCTGTCGATGAAGGTCAGCGGCGCCGCGGGGACCGTGATCACTCTGGAGCCGGTCGAAACTCGCGATGATCATGCGAAGCGCCCTGCGCAGGTGACGCTCCGCGCCGGGGAAACGCTCTTCGAGTACCCCTTGCTCAACTCCTTTACCACAGTCCGCGTTACCGTCTCGAACGCCACGCAAGCGGTGGAATTCGCCGACATTCGCGCCACGTTTGCCTCACAGCCAGTTGCGTACAGAGGATCTTTCACCTCAAGCGATCCGCACTTGAACAGTCTTTGGACCACATCGCGGTGGCTCACACAACTATGTATGCAGGGCCACTATCTCGATTCGCCCGACCATCAGGAACCTATCGGCGATTTTGGCGACTACCTGATCGAGGCGCTCGAAAACGACTATGCATTCAACGAGCCCTGGCTTGCGCGCCAGGATCTGCGCAAGTTCGCAGGCATCCTCGATAACTACGGATCGGCAACCTTCCACACAAGCTACGCGCTGCTCTGGCTACAGATGCTGGTGGATTACTACGATTACACCGGCGACCAGGCTCTGCTGCGCGAACTCAAGCCCACGGCAGACCGGCTGCTGGATCGCTTTGCGACGTTTCAAGGCGCAAACGGCCTGCTCTCCGAGGCGCCCAATTACATGTTTATGGACTGGGTGGCAATCGCCGGATTCCAGACCCATCATCCGCCGGCAGTGATCGGCCAAGGTTATATGACGGCCTTCTATTATCGTGCTCTTGCCGATGGCGCACGGCTCGCGAAGATTACCGGTGACGCGGACCGCGAGGCCCGCTACGAAAAGTTGCGCCCACCAATCCACGATGCAGTCGAGCGCGAACTCTGGGATCAGAAGGCCGGTCTCTACCGGGATGGAAAGCCGTTCCAGAATCACCAGAAGGATCCTGACTGGCTGCCCGAAGACAAGGACATCGTCACGCATAGCGTGCAGATGAACTCGCTTGCCGTGCTCTACGATCTCGCCCCCAAATCGCGGCGGAAGGCGATCATGGACAAACTCTTCTCCACCGAGCCCATTAATGCGCAGCCGTATTTCATGCACTTCATCTTCGCGGCGGAAGACCATGCGGGCGTCTTCAACCGCTATGCCTGGGCTCAGATGCAGCGTTGGCACATCAATCCCGAGACTCGCACCTTCAACGAGATGTGGGCGGGCGGCGATTGGAGCCACGCGTGGGGCGGCACTCCGCTCATCCAGTTGTCGGCGCGTGTCTTGGGTGTAACGCCCGCGATGCCCGGCTACGGGAAGATCGCAATCCAACCGCATCCAGCTGGACTCAAGTTCGCAAAGGGCGTGGTGCCGACTGCAAAGGGAGACGT
>CAVZNE010000128.1:0-8664 GCA_963776445.1 Terriglobales bacterium | reverse complement strand
CGAGGCGCTGGCCGCTCTTCTTTCGCATGAATTTGTGCGCACCATTCTGGTAGAAGCCCTGGGCGTGCGCGCCATCCACGAGGGCGGCAACTTCCGCTTTGGCCATCGCGCTCGCGCCGGCGTGACGCAACTGCAAAAATATGGCGTCGAATTCGGTTTTGCCGTGCACGTTCATGATCCGGTCAAGGTGCGCGGGCTTGAGGTTTCCAGCTCGGCGCTGCGGGCGCTGGTGGCTGCCGGAGACATGCGCCGCGCGCGCTGGATGCTGGGCCGCCCCTTTGCGGTGCTTTCCGCGCCGGCCCGCGGGCGCGGCATCGGCACCCGTCTGCTGGTGCCCACGGTCAACCTGGCCGCCTACAACGGACTTCTGCCCGCCTTCGGGGTTTACATTACCTGGCTCACAGTAGGCAGCCGCCGCTTCCAGTCGGTCACCAACGTGGGCAACCGGCCCACCTTTGGCGCGGCGTCGTTTGCGGTCGAGTCGCATATTCTGGACTTTGAGCCGGTGGACCTGGACGAGCAGACGCCGCTGAAACTGGAGTTTCTGCTCCGCCTCCGCCCGGAGACGGAATGGCCCTCGCCCGAGGCCCTGAAGGCGCAAATTTTCAAAGACGTGGCCAAGGCGCAACGCTACTTCCGCCTGGCGTGCTAGGCTTTTTCAGGCTGTTTCCTCGCTCTTAATTGTTCTCCAGCGCTGGTTTGACGGTAGCTTTGGGCTTTGCCGCTGAAGTCGCCGGCGGCAACGCGGGCCTCACCAGCGGCTTGCCTCCACCTGCACTCGCGGACGGCTGCGCTGCCGGTTTCACGGTTGGTTTGGCGGCGGGCTTTGCGACCGCAGGGGCCGCTGCCGGAGCAACTGGCGGCTTGGCTGGGGTATTCGCCTTCACCGGCTTAGCGGCCGTGCCCGATGCCGGTTGTGTCGCCGGCTTAGCCCCTGAAGATAGAGATTTGGACGCCAACGGATTTGCGGGTTTTGCTGGGCCCGGAGTCCCGGCTTTCGCCGCCAGGGCTGCGGCCTTCTGCGCCGGGTTGTCCGGCTGGTCGCCCAAAAACTTCTCGCTGTCCTTGCCGGCGATGGCGGCCTTCATCACCGTCATCCAGATGGGCAGCGCCGCCTTGGCGCCGGTTTCCTTTTCGCCCAGCGACTGATTGCTGTCGTAGCCCACCCACACGCCGCAGGTCACCGAAGGCGAAAAGCCCAAAAACCAGGCGTCGGTGTAATCGCTGGTGGTGCCGGTCTTTCCTCCCAATGGATGGTTCAGTTGCGCGGCCGCGGCGCCGGTCCCATGCTGGACAACGGCCCGCAGCAGCCCCATCATGGTCCGCGCCGTGGGCTGATCGATGACTTCCTTCACGGCGGGCGGGTCTTCCCACAAAACGATGCCGTCGGCGTTCGAGACCTTGCGGATGAGCCGCGGCGTCACGCGCAGGCCGTCATTGGGAAAGACCGAGTAGGAGGCCACCTGCTCTTCCAGCGTGATCTCCACCGCGCCCAGCGCCACCGGCAGATACGCGGGAATGTTCGATGTGACGCCGAAGCGGTGGGCCACGTCGATGACCTTGTGAATGCCCACCCGCGCGGCCAGCTTCAGCGCGGGAATGTTGCGCGACTCGGCGAAGGCATTGGTCAGGGTCATTGCGCCCTTGTAGTCGTTCTCGTAGTTGTGCGGCGTATAGCTGCCGAAGCTCACCGGCCCGTCCACGATAATGTCGTCGGGCTTGGCCCCGTCCTCAATGGCCGCGGTATACACATAGGGTTTGAAGCTCGATCCGGTCTGCCGTTCCGCTTGGGTGGCGCGGTTGAACTGGCTCAGCGCATAATCGCGCCCGCCCACCATGGCCAGCACGTCGCCGGTGGTGTTATCCATGGCCAGCAGAGAGCCCTGCGCGCCGGAGTCCTGCTCCAGCGTGGCCCGCCGCGCGCCGCCCTCCATGGCGTCGCCCAGATGCACATAGATCACGTCTCCCGGCTTGGCCAGCGCGTCGCCGTAGCGCTGCCCGGTCCACTGCCAGTCCTCGGGTTGCAGCACTACCTCGTCTTTGCCCACCCGGGCGCGAATCGCCAGCGGCAGCACGCTGGTCACCACGGCGTGCGCATAGTCGCCGGGCTTGCTCTTCACCGTCCAGTCGGGATGCTTGTAGTCCTCAATCGTCGTGCCGCCGGCCAGCACGTTTTCCAGCTTGCCGGTCCAGCCATGCCGCCGCTCGTAGACGGCCAGCCCGTCGGCCACGGCGCGATTGGCCGTCTGCTGCAGGTCCAGGTCCAGCGTGGTTTCCACGCGCAGGCCGGCCTCATGCACCTGCTCGGTGCCAAAGCGCTTTTCCAGCTCCCGCCGCACCTCCTCTTGAAACCACGGCGCCACCGAGCCCTCCGGTTGCGCAATGCGCAGTCCCAGCGGGGCGCTGCGCGCCTGCACGGCCTCGCTGGCGGAGATAACCTTGTCGTCCTCCATCTCTGACAGCACCAGGTTGCGCCGCCGCAGAGCCTTTTCCGGATTCAGCAGGGGAGAATACGCCGACGGCCCTTTAGGCAAACCAGCCAGCAGCGCCGCCTCCGTCAGGTTCAGATCCTTGGCGTGCTTGCTGAAGTAGAACAGCGCCCCGGCCTCGAAGCCGTACTGGCCGTGCCCCAGATAAATCTGATTGCCATAAAGCGTAAAGATTTGCTGCTTGGTAAAAGAGCGCTCAATCTGGATGGCCAGGTAGGCTTCCTGCAGCTTGCGGGTAGCGGTGCGCTCCGGCGAGAGAAAGAGGTTGCGCGCCAACTGCATGGTCAGCGTGGAAGCTCCCTGCACGCGCCCATGGCTGCGCAGGTCGTGCCACACCGCGCCCATCACCCGGAACATGTTGACGCCCCAGTGGGACTCGAAGCTCTTGTCCTCAATGGAGATCACGGCCTGGCGCAGCACCGGCGCAAAGTCGTTGTAGTTGACCACCTCACGGCGCTCCAGCGCAAAGGAGCCGATGATGCGGCCCTTCTGGTCGTAGAGTTCCGTGGTGGTCGAGGGGCGGTAGCGTTCCAGGTCGTTGATCTGGGGCAGATCGACGGAATAAACCAGGGTGAGCCCGGCCAGCGAGCCGGTAATCACCGCCAGCGCCAGCAGCGCGCTCAGCGCGACCTTGCCGGCGAGCTTGCGTCTGCGCGGGGCGGGAACCGGAGGCTCAGTCAGCCGGTGCGTCCGGCCCAGGCCACGCGGTTCCAATTGCTGTGGGGGAAGGGCAGCCAAGCCAATCAGGCCTCGTGGGCATTTCTCAAAGGTGCCGACGAGAAAATGCTACTTCCCAAGGCTAGCATTATTGCGGAGCAGAAACTTGCCCAGACGCAGCGACGGCGCACACGCGGAACAAGAATGGGAAACGCCGGCTGCGCTTGTACCGATTCCAGATTCGTTCGATTCGTTTTTGTCTTTTAAAAGTTCGAGCGCCAGATCCGCTGGGTGCCCCATCCATGCCGCGTTTTGTGCGGCATGGGTGGGAAAACAGGGTGCAAGGGTTGGAAAGAACGAAGCTAACCCGGACTTGCACAACGCCCAAAGGCCCAAACGCTCCTTAGCTGTTCTTCGCCTTCAACAGTTCCAGCGCTTTGTTCAGCGCCTCGTCGCCCTTGGCCGGAGGCGCTTCCTCATCCACTTCTTCGTCCAGGGCCTGTCCCACAACCACGCCGGGCGTCACGGCCTCGTCCTGAATCTTTTTGCCGCCCGGGCTCTGATACTTGGCCACAGTCAGCAGCAGGGCCGAGCCGTCGGGCAGTTCGATGGTCTTCTGCACCGAGCCTTCGCCAAAGGTCCGTTCGCCCACCAGGTCGCCGCGCTTGGCATCGGCAATGGCGGAGGCGGTCAACTCAGCCGCGCCATAGGTGCCGCCGTTCACCAGTACGGCCAGCGGCGCGTCGGTTAGAAATTTGGCCGGATCGGCGGTGAAGGTCTGCCGCGGAACCTTCTGCCCTTCCAGAGTCGCCAGGGTCCCCTGCTTCACAAAGAAGTTGGCCAGTCGCAGTCCTTCCTGAGCGTCGCCGCCGGAGGAGTCGCGAAGGTCCAGCAGCACCTTGCGGCCCTTGCCCAATGCCTTCAGGCGGGCGGCAATCTCATCCACGCGCGCCGCGGTCAGCGCGCCCGGCTTGAGATAAAGAATGGTCGAGTTCTCATACTGCTGCTCGCTCATGGCGGCAGGCGTCACGACGGCGCGCGTCAGCGTCAGCTTGTCGGGGTCGGCCTTGCGCGGGCGCACCACAGAGATGGTCACCGTGCTTCCCGGCTTGCCTTCCAGCATCAGCCGGATGACCTCCAATGACAGTTCGCGCGTAGACTGTTCGCCGATCGATTCGATCACGTCGCCGTCGGACAGGTGTTCTTTGGCGGCCGGCGAACCAGCCAGTACGCTCACCACCGTGGCGTAGCCATAGCGCTTTGAGACCGTGAGTCCCACCTGGGCCACGCCCGCAACGGGGCGCTCCTTGTAGATCTTGTACTCGGTCGGGCTCAGGTAGCTGGAGTCGGAGTCCAGCGATTCCAGCAGGCCGTGCAGCGCGCCGGTGGTCACGTCGTTGATGTTCGGCTCGGTCACATAGTCGGACTGGACCTTTTTGAGTACTTCCTGGTACACGCGCATCTGGCGATAGGCGCCATCCTGCTCGCCGCCGGCATGTACGCCAAACCATCCGAACTCGCCCAGAACAAAGCCCAGGCCGAGAGCGGCAAAAATTACCGTGGAAAGCACGAAGACGAAGCGCTGAAAGAATCGAGACACACACACCACCAGTGGCAGTCCTGAGGGGAAACAGACCGCTCACACTATAGACGCGATTGTAGCGCAAGGGGTGCGAAAGTCGCAGGGAACAGCGCAAGGAAGGGGCAGGGAGTAGGGAACAGGGAACAGGGAAAAGCAGGGCCGAAGCTCCTACTGGGTGCCGCTGGCCTCGCTATTTCTGTCCCAAGGAGGTGAAAGCGGGAACTCAAGGCGCGTACTCACGCCGTTCCGCGACGCGGCGTCGCCCCCAAGGCCCCTAGCCCAGCTTCCTCTGCATAATCGCCTAAACTTGAAGCAGCATGACTCTCGACCTGCACACCATGACCGTCTTCTCCATCGTCGAGTTCTCCGGCGTGGCGGCGGGCGCATTGGCCGGAGCCCTGGAAGCGCGCCGCTGCCGGACCTATCGCTACGACCTGATCGGCGTGCTCGGCCTGGCAGTCGTCACCGCGCTCGGTGGGGGCATCTCCCGCGACATTCTTGTGCAAAAAGGTCCGCCGCTCGCCTTTCTCGACGCCCGCTACCTGCTGGTTGCTCTCGCGGCCGGAGTGGTCGCCCTCCTGTTCGGCTCCATCGCCGGGCCGCGCATGCTGCGCATCATCTGGGTTGCGGATGCCGCCTCGCTGGGCCTGTTTTCCGTCGCCGGAGTCAGCCGCGCGCTCAACGCCGGGCTGCCCATCCTGGCCGCGCTCATTCTCGGCCTCATCACCGCGGTCGGCGGCGGGCTGCTGCGCGACGTCCTCATGGGCCGCACCCCGCGCGTCTTCGAACAGGGCGAGCCGTATGCCATTGCCGCCCTGCTTGCCGTGCTGGTCTTCCTGGGCGCGGAGGCCCTGGGCTGGGATCGCTCCATCTCCACCGCTGCCGGGGCTCTCTCCGGCCTGGTGCTCAAACTGCTCGCGGCGCGCTTCCAATGGGTAACGCCCGCCGTCGGCTTCCGCCCCGACTAACTCTGCGTCCTGCCGGGCAGCTCCGGCATCCAACTTGTATACGCCACAAAGCTCGATCCGGGCCAGGATGCGCAAAGCGCGCGAAAAATGCGCCAACCGGCATAATAGAAGCAGGCCTTTTCACATGTATGTTGGCCTTCAGACCGGGTTTTGTACGAGGAAAAACTGTAGATGCTGCCTTTTAATCCGATGTCCGTCGTTGGCTCGCTTGCCGGAATGGCTGCCGTCCTGGCCTGGCGTGTCCGCGAGGGACGCACCGCCGTCACCTTGAGAAAAATCGTCATCCCCCCGCTGGGCATGGCCACGGGATTCTGCATGTTTCTGGTCCCCGCCTTCCGCATCCCCCTGCTGTGGGCACTCTGCGCCTTCCTCATCGGCGCGGCGCTGCTTGCCTATCCCCTGTTGCGTTCTTCGCGCCTGGTGCAAGACGGCGAATCCGTCATGATGCAGCGTTCCAACTCCTTTTTCCTCATCGTGATCGCCCTGGCCCTGGTCAGGATGCTGGCCCGCGGCTACATCGATACGTTCATGAACATGAATCAGACCGCGGCATTGTTTTTCGTGCTCGCCTTCGGCATGATCCTGCGCTGGCGTCTGAGCATGTTCCTCGAATACCGCCAGCTCACCAGCGTCCCGGTCACCAACGAATAGGTCGCCAGCGAATAGAGCACGGACCTGGAACCGCGGATTCGTAATCAGCAGCTCTATGCAAGTTGTTGATTTGATTTGGTGGCGGGAGGCAGACTTGAACTGCCGACCTACGGGTTATGAATCCGTCGCTCTAACCAGCTGAGCTACCCCGCCGAAGGGAAACCTCTGTATTCGCAGTCCTCGAGGGCCTGCCGGGGCTGGGCGGAATGGGGTTCCGCACGCACGTCCCAATCATGATGATACGGATGGCTCGATTGAAGGTCAAACCGGCGCACATGTTCTTGCACCGCCAGCGCAACCGCGCAGGTGAAATCGGCCTGTTCCTTCCTGTAAACTCGGCTCCATGAGCAAGTTCCGTATCGCAGGGGTGATCCCGGCCCGGCTCAGCTCCACGCGGCTCTGCCGCAAGGTGCTGCGCACGATTGCCGGCCGCCCCATGGTGGAGTGGGTTTGGCGCGCCGCCCAGGCCAGCGGCCTGATGGACCCCGTCGTGGTTGCTACCGACTCCGAAGAAGTAGCCGCCGTGTGCCGCGAACGGCACATTCCCGTGGTCATGACCTCTCCCGATTGCGCCAGCGGTTCGGACCGGGTCAGGGAAGTGGCCCTCCAGGTCGACGCCGATATCTACGTCAATATCCAGGGCGATGAGCCAACCCTCACGCCGGCCTTTTTTCCGCCGCTCCTGGCGCTTTTCGATCGTCCCGAGGTCGAAGTCGCCACCCTGGCCGTTCCCTGCGCGGCCGAGGAGATCGCCGATCCCAACGCCGTCAAGGTCGTTACGGCCCTGGACGGACGCGCCCTCTATTTTTCCCGCGCCACCATTCCGTACGACCGCGACCAGTCGGGCTTCGCTGGTTACCGCAAGCACCTGGGCATTTACGCCTATCGCAAGGCCTCGCTGGAGCGCTTCGCCTCTCTGCCGCCCTCGCCCCTGGAGAAAATCGAGCGTCTGGAGCAGTTGCGGCTGCTGGAAAACGGCATTGCCCTTTACGTGGCCGAAGCTCCCGCCGACACCATCGGCGTGGACACCGAAGCCGACCTGATGCGGGCAGAAGCCGCGCTCAAGGGCATTGCAGCCCTCTAAGTGAAACTCCTGGACCCGGATTTGATCGATCGAGCCTCTTGCAAGATTGAACTGAGGCTGCGAAAAGTGTCAGGGCACGACTTTAGTCGTGCCGATAGAATTGCAAAAACCTGTTGGGCTTTAGCCCCTGCGGTTCTTGTTTTCAACTATGTGCAATTTCACAGCGGCTAAAGCCGGAATCCACATTGGCGCGTTTGCGGCACGACTAAAGTCGTGCCCTTTTACACAAGAAGGTAGATTTGTGAGTGCCTCGCCACCCCGAAAAAACGAATTGCCCGCAAGAACCGGGTAGCCTGCGGGGATGCGAATCGGCGACCATGGTTCCCATGAGCGGCAAACTCCAATTCGCAGCCCTTGACCCCGAGACCGCCTGGCAACAGGTCCAGCGCCGCGACCCCAACGCGACATTTTTCTACGCCGTTACGACCACCGGCGTCTTTTGCCGCCCCGGCTGCTCGAGCCGCCTGCCGAAAAAGGGCAACGTCAGCTTTTTTCGCACAGCCGACGAGGCGCGCGCAGCCGGTTTCCGCCCCTGCCAGCGCTGCCGTCCCGAGACCCCTGCCCCGAGCAGCATTTTGAATCAGATTCGCGCCCACCTGGAGGCTCATCTCGACCGCCCGGTGCCGCTGGCCGAGTTGGGCCGCCTCGTCCGCCTCAGCCCGTTCACGGTGCAGCGGCTCTTCAAGCAGGCCATGGGCGTCAGCCCTCTGCAATACCAGCGCGCGCTGCGGGCTGGGTCGCTGCGCACTGCGCTCAAACAAGGAGATTCTGTGACCGAAGCCATCTATAACGCCGGATTCGGCTCTTCCAGCCGCGCCTACGAGGGCGCTCAACTGGGCATGACGCCCGCCCGCTTTGCCCAGGGCGGCCGCGGCGAACACATCGGCTACACCACGGCTAAGTCGCCGTTTGGCTGGCTGGTGGTGGGCGCGACTGAGCGCGGCCTTTGTTGGCTGGCATTGGCGGGCACATCCGCCGAGGCCGAAGCCAGCCTGCGGGCAGAGTTCCCAGCCGCCACGCTGCATCCTGACCCCTCGCTCTCGGGCCTCGTCGATGCGGCTCTGGCCGTGGTCAGCAGCCAGCCAGACACCTCAGAAAGGTCCGCCGCACCGCAGGTGCCACCGCAGCTGGACTTGCGCGGAACCGCCTTCCAACTGCGCGTCTGGCAGGCTCTGCGCGCCATTCCGCGCGGCCAGACGCGCAGCTACAGCCAGTTGGCCCGGGAGATGGACC
>CAVZNE010000127.1:0-5570 GCA_963776445.1 Terriglobales bacterium | reverse complement strand
GCCGGTAAGCCAGCATGCGATGCCACGGCCCCTCGTAGACGCTGTGAACCGTGGAGAGAACCGCGCACCCCGGAACAAAGAGCTTGAGCAGCCGGGCGACAAGGTTGGCATGGAAGCAGTGGCTATGGAGCAGATCGGGGCGAAATGCCTGCAGAAACAGACCCGCTTCCGCAAGGGCGCGGATCAGGCTAAGTGGATTTCTTTCCATGCCCAAGTGGACGATGGGCAGCGTCGTCATCAGTTCTTCCGCCAAGCGGGGCTTGAGTACCAGCAGGACCACCACATGGCCGCGCCTGGCCATGCGCTCTGCCAGCGCCAATCCTTGCCGCTCGGCTCCGCCCATGGCGAGCGAATTGAACACGTAGACGATCCGCATCGCACCGCTTTCAGTGAAGAATCGATGTGAAAAGATGATATCGCGCGCGCGGCTTACCCGGACTGGCAGGAGTGTATTTGTCCTTTACGGTCCCGGTTTTCGAGCCATGAAATGAACGGCAGGCATGCGCGGGCGGCAAAAACCGGCCCCCCCGAGCCCTGGCCTGGGGAGTTACTTTGAAGATTCAAAAGATTTCTTGCGCGCAAATCATAGATTGGCCTGTACAATCTCCACGAGGAGACCCATGGCCGGAGATATTCAACTTACGTGCAGCGATTGCGGGCAGGACTTCACCTTCACCGCTGCTGATCAGGCGTTCTTTCAGGAACGTGGTTATTCGACCCCAAAGCGTTGCAAGAATTGCCGTCAGGCAAAGAAGAACGACCAGGGGGGGTCCGGCTACCGTTCGGCTCCGGCACAGGGTACACCTGTGATTTGTTCGGGTTGCGGCCAGCCTACAACAGTGCCTTTCGAGCCGCGTGGCGATCGCCCGGTATTTTGCCGGGAGTGCTACAACGCGCGCAAGGGCAGCGGCGGTGGACCAGGCGGCGGCAGTTCGCGCGGCCGCGGCCGGTAGCATTTTCGGCCGGATTCCGATGCCCGCTTTGAGCATCGGAACCGGTTCGTTGCCGCAAGCTACAAGGAAACGCTATCGCAACAGCTAACTCGGCTCTATGTGCCGGGGTTGTTGCCAAGTAACTAGATCCCTGCCTTCCGGGTACAACTGACATCCTGGCGACAGAAGAAGAGAAGCCGCGTGCCGCGCGGCTTCTCTTCTTTTTGTGCCGCAGAAGCGTTCGCCGCAACAGGCAAGGGGCGATTTCATTGAGAAATCGCCCCTTGCGCTGTCAGAAATGCGACAAACCAGAAAATGCATTACCGCTTTTGGGTTGGCTTGGGAGCCGGTTTTTTCTCCGCCGGTTTGGAAGGCTTGGCCGGGGGCACGTGTTTAACCGGCTTGGAGCTGGCCGGGGGTGCGGGCTTGGACTTGACGGGCGCTGGCTTGACGGCCGGAGCGTGCGCCTTGACCGGATGATTGACCTGCGGCTTTGCCGGGGCTTTGGCAGGAACCTTTACCACGGGCTTTACCGGAGCCTTTTTGGCCTCTGGTTTGGCCGGTTTGGCCGCAACCGGAGCCGGTTTGGCGGCAGGAGCGGGCATGTGCCTGGCGGGCGCCGCAACGAGCACGATCTTGGCCTTGGCTGCAGGAGCGGCCGGCTTGGCGGCTATTGGCTTGGCCGCGGGCACAGGCTTCGCCGTCACCTCAGGCTTCGCCTTGGCTGCCAACTGCGGCTTTTCAGCCTTGGCGGGAGCGGGCGCTGCCTCTGGTTTGGCCGACTTGGGTTGAGCGGCTGCCTTGGGGGCGCGCTGGGCGGGAACAGGGGCCGCTTCCTTCTCCTCGTCGTCTGCATCCTCATCAGCGATATCGTCGGCTCTATCGGCCCCGAGCACAGCTTTGGGCAAAGTCAGGCTGAGGTCGATGTCTTCATCGTCCCCGCCGATATCGTCCAGATCGTCGTCCTCGTCCAACTCGTCTTCCGAGTCCTCGTCGTCCTCAAAAGAGTGTTCTTTGATCTTGTCGGCCCCGCGCTTGGCGCGCGGCCTCTTGATGGTGACCTGCGGCGGAGGCGCAGGAGGCGAATGCGGCTCAAGCAAACCGCGAACCTCCTCCGGCGTGGTTAAGCGGCCATCGATCAGCTCCAGGAAAATAGTCTGCAGAATCTCACGATAGGCAGTCAGCTCAGGGGTAATCCGCATCTCCTGCATCAGGGCATGAGGAATACGCTGGCGGGCTTCCGGCCAGACATTGAGGAACAGGTTGAAGCGCTCCTGTACAGCCGGGAGCTTACTGGTGAACCCCAGCCAAAGAACCGCTTCCGGATCGTAGCTGGTAAAGAGCTTGTAACTGGCCGAAGGGACGGAATTCTCCTTGGCCAGGAGCACCTTTGCAAATCCAGCCGCCAGCTCATCCAGGCTGTTCCACTCCGCCACGAACCCCGGACGCAGCATGAGTTTCTTCAGCGCGGCCAGGTCCTTGACGGACAGCTTGGCGGTCAGCAACTGCATTTGACCCGCGGACATATCGGCATGGACGCCCTGGAGCAGCAACTCGACAGCCAGCTCGTGCAGAGCCTTGAGTTTCTCTTCGTCGGCCTTGGCGGAAGTCCAGGCCGGGAACAGGACATTCATCCAGCCCTCGGCCTCCAGTGCGCGAAGCACCTTCAGGCCTTCTTCTTCGTGGCCAATCTGCTCCAGTTCCTTGCTGCGCGACTCGGCGGAGAGGTGCTCGATGACACCCTCTTCCTTGGCGTTCTCGTAGCGAGTCTGGGTGCGCGGATCGAGCTCCCATCCCAACCGCGTGCGGTAGCGGGTGGCGCGAATCAGCAGCGAAGGCTCCTCAAGAAAACCATAATTTGAGACCAGGCGCAGGGTCCGGGACTCGATATCCGCGGCTCCGTTCATGGGGTCCATGAGCAGCCCATACGATCCCTCGTTGAGGGAAAGGGCCATGGCGTTAACGGTAAAGTCGCGCCGGCGGAGGTCCTCCTGGATAGAGGCCGGATGCAAAACAGGCCTGCCCGGTTTGGGATATTGGGCGCTGTGGGTGCTGACCACATCCAGGCGTACAGTCCCCGGGAAACACAGGTAAAGGGTGCGGGAAACCTCGTCCTCGCCCCACACCGTGCCACCGAGTTTCTCGACTGTTTTCTTCAACTTGAGAGCGTTTCCATGAACCGCGACTTCAAGTTCTCGTACGGCGTGGCCGCTGGTAAGGTCGCGAACGGCATCCCCGGTGAGGAACAGGATCATTCCTGCCTCGCGGGTAGCCTCGCGCATCTGGGTCAGAGCATTCCGCTGATCGGCCGATAGCCGGTTTTCCAAAAGATAAATGTAGTCGGGCATTCCATCCCCTGCTTCCGCTGTCTCTAGACTCTGCCAAGTACCTGATGTTGTTACCCTTATGGCGCAAGGGGGCATAGGCAGCAAAGCAGTACATTAACACAATGCCGTCAGAATGGCTAGGCCCTAGCGCACTGAGATTGAGGCCTTTTGGTACGCGGGGCCTGCCAACCCGTGCGACAATGCAGAGCGATGGGGTCCGCACGCAAGCCGGTCATCGTACGAAAATTCTCCCGCGACTGGTGCGCCGGGTATGCGGGAGCCAGTTTCGGTCAGGATGCGGCGGAGCTGGAGATTCTGGATTTGAGCGGCAAGGTGCTGCGGATTGGCTGGGATGCGGTGAAGTGGGTCTGCTATGTGCGCGACTTCCCTGCCGGCGAACCAGCCAATCCCGAGCGATTGCTGCACAAGCGCTTTGCCACCCGGCCCCGCGCAGCGGGCCTGTGGCTGCGCATGACGCTCACCGACGGCGAAGAGCTGGAGGGGTTGGCGGCCAATGACCGTTCCCTGATTGAGGGCGCCGGCCTGCTGCTGACCCCGCCCGACACACGGTCGAATACGCAGAGGATTTACGTGCCCCGCCAGGCGATTCAGACTCTCGAAGCGGTAAGCCTGATTGGCGCGGCGGGCAGCAAACGCAGCGGGGCGGCCCGCGGAGCACTGGAGCAGCCTGAGCTCTTTCCCGGCGAACCCGGCGCTGCCTAGAGAGGACCGCTCCGATTGCCAGAGACGCGAGAGGTCTGTGATAAGCTACTGTGTCCGAATGTCACCTTTATTTTCAGTGCCAAGGCGGAAGCGAGGAAGCAAGATGCCTTTCTGTGAAGATTGCGGAGCGGAAATATTCAACGGCGAACCCTGTAAGAAATGCAATCCCGTCCAAGCAAGCTCCGACCGCGCCTCGACCGTCTTTGTAGGGTCTTCCGTCAAATCGACTGCATTCCTGAGTCAATTTCAAAAGAACGTCTTGTTCGTGGCCGTAACAGTTTTCATCCTTGTTGCGGCGAGCATAACCGTGAACTATGTATTGCATGAGAGGGAACGGCACCTTGAGGAACAGAAGGTGCAATGGAAAAAGTCCAATATCAAGATATTGAAAGACCTAAGCGACATTGGGGCACTCTCGACAGAAGAACAGACCCGCCTCGACAATGCGGGGGACGATCTTGACCGTATCCAGCAAGTCCTACTCGACATTCATGAGGAGCGCATCACTGTTTGGTCGCATCGAATGGAAGATTTGGAGAAACAATACCGTAATCTTCAGACTGATTATTATTCTCAAGCTACTTATGGCAATTCAATGGAACCTAAGCTTCAGCAGGAAATTGCTGAGGCCAAGGACAATCTGACCGGGTATGTATCGGCACGAGCCAAGATCCGACAATGGAAGCCAATTCCGTTTGAAGTTTTCCGCACCGGGAAGATGATCGACCCTGGTACATCGGAGCTGGCAAAGCCTAGTGAGCAGTAGATTTCGCGTAGGGTACAATTCAAGCGATGAAACTAGGCGAATTGGCAAGCAGGCTGGGCGCGGAGCTGCGCGGAGACGCGGAGCTGGAAATCACTGGCGTCAAAGGAATTGAGGAAGCTGGACCCACGGAAGTCACCTTTGTGGCCAACCCCAAGTATGGCGCGCTGGCGCGCAAAACGCGGGCCGCCGCCGTACTGGTAGAGCCGGAGTTTCCTGAGATCGAAGCGCCGACGCTGCGCATCAAGAATCCTTATCTGGCGTTTTCCAGGGCGCTGGGCTGCTTCTACCAGCCGCCGTCGTACGTTCCCGGCATCCACCCCACGGCGGTGATCGACCCCACGGCGGTGATCGGCGAGGGGGCTCACATTGGCGCTTATGTCGTGATCGGACCGGGAGTCAAACTTTGTGAGCACGCCACGCTGCTGCCGCATGTGGTTCTCTATCCCGGCGTGCAGGCGGGCAGCCACTTCTTTGCCCATGCGCACGCCGTGGTGCGCGAGAACTGCATCCTGGGCGACCATGTGACGCTGGAGAATGGCGTCATTATCGGCGCGGACGGCTTCGGGTTCGCCAAGAACGAGCTGGGGCATTGGGAGAAGATTCCGCAGTCGGGGCCGGTACGGCTGGGCAACCGGGTAGACGTGCAGTCCAACGCCTGCATTGACCGGGCCACGGTGGGCGCGACGGAGATCGGCGACGGGAGCAAGATTGATAATTTGGTCCAGATCGGGCACGGATCGAAAGTGGGCGAAAACACGCTGATCTGCGCGCAGACCGGACTGGCCGGCTCTTCGGTGGTGGGCAACAACGCCATTCTGGCCG